>CAMJXZ010000081.1 GCA_946409855.1 uncultured Clostridia bacterium
CGGCCATATCAGCCGATTTCATCTGTTTCCTGCTTCTTCTGCTGTCAAACTCCCGTGCTCAGCGAACCGGCGGAAACGCTGCTCAAGATGAAAAACGACCGGCTTTAATGGCCGGTGAAAGGGGAACATCCGGCGCGGGCCGGGGGACGGCGCGTCCCCGGCCCGCGCCTTGTTCGTACGTCCGCTGACCGATTCCGGAAGAGCAGGCTGCGGGCAGGGTTGTGAAAAAGACAGCCGGCAAAAAGTAAAACTTCCCGCAGGTCATTGACGAAAAGGAAACGGGTGTTGTAAAATATATAATTGTACGATTATGTCTTTGGAAGGGAAGGATTGCTTTGCGTTTGAACCGCAGGATCCAGATGGCGCTGCTGCTTGTGCTGGCGCTTGCGCTGGCCGCCGGCCCGGCGTTTGCGGAAGGGTTCCGCAGCTATGAAAAGAACGGCGGGTGGCAGTACGCGGTGCTGGGCGTTTATCCATATGAAGAGGACGGCGGCATGCGCGAGGTGCTGTGGCGGGTGCTGTACGTCGAGAACGACCAGGCCCTGCTGCTGACGGAGGACGTGCTGGACGTTCATCAGGTGATCAACGAGACGGACCAGAATGTGATCAAGGCCCGCACCTACCGGCGCATCGACGCCTATACGGACAGCGACCTGCACGCCTGGATGAACGGGGAAATGCTGGATACGCTGATCCCCGACGCGGCGCTTCAGGCCGCGCTGGTGGAAGGAACCTTCGGCAGGCTCTACTGCCTGACCACCGAGGAATACACCACCGCCAAATACGGCTTCAACCGCTCCATGTACGGGGAAAGCTTCCCCGACAGGAAGGCGAAGGGCACCCCGTATTATATTGCCCGGGGCGGCTATGTGGACCAGGGGACGAAGAACGCGCCCTACTGGGCCGCCACCATCCGCGGCAAGACCGGGTACCAGCTGCAGCTGGTGGGCTACAACGGCCACCTGAGCTGGGGCGCCTACACGCGGGTGAACGTCGGCGTCCGGCCGGCGCTGACCATCGACCTGACGAAATGCGAATGGACGGGCAGCGGCACGAAGGACGAGCCCTTCCTGATCACCCCGAAGGCGGCGGCCCCGCTGGCCATGCCCGTGACGGAGGAGCCCGCCGCGGCGGAAGAACACGAGACGGAAGAACCTGAGACGGAAGAGCCCGCGCCGGAGGAACCCGCGGCGGACGAAAGCCCGGAAACGGAAGCGCCCGAACCGCAGGCGGAACGGCCCGGGAACGAAGAAGCCGGGACGGAAGAACCGGCGGAAGAGCCGGCGCCCGCCGCCGAAGAAGCAAAGGAGCCGGAGCAGGTGATGATCAACGGCGTGCTTGTGACGCTGGCCACCCCCGCGCCGGACGCTTCCCTGGAGGGCCGGGAACCCACCGAGCCCGTCGTGCCCGATTTCCTGTTTACGGCCCCCCCCGCCCCGGCCCAGTCCCCGGAACCCCCGCAGGAGGAGCCGGAAGCGGAACCGGAGGCGGCGCCCGCGCCCAACCGCTATACGGCGGACCGGATGGTGCTTTCCTTCATCGGCGACCTGAGCATCGGCGACGCGACCCAGTCCCGGTCCTCCGCCGCGTCCCTGACGAACGTGATCGACCAGAACGGGTATGACTATCCCTTCTCGCTGGTGGCGGACTACCTGAAGGCGGACGATTACACGTTTGCCAACCTGGAGGTCTGCCTGACGGACAAGGAACAGCTCAAGTCCGACAAGAAATACAACATGATCGGCAAGCCGGAGTTTGTGAACGTCCTGCTGGAGGGCGGGATCGACGTGGTGAACACCGTCAACAACCACTGCATGGACTTTACCGTCAAAGGCTACGAGGATACGCTGAGCGCGCTGGACGGGGCGGGGATCAACCACTTCGGCTCCGTCTATCCCGGGACGGACCGCGGGTCGGACATCCTGGGCAAGGCGGAGGTGAACGGCGTCCTGATCGGGATGGTGGGCTACTCCTATCCCCAGGAATACGACCTGCTCCGCCTCAAGAACCGCATGGAACAGCTGCGCAAGGAGGGCTGCGAGCTGATCGTCTGCAGCCTGCACTGGGGACAGGAGGAACATCTGACCAGCCAGGTCTGGCAGTTCGGCTTTGCCAAGAAGCTGATCGACGCCGGGGCGGACATCATCTGGGGCCATCATCCCCACGTGGTGCAGCCGGTGATGTTCTACAAGGGCAAGCCCATCCTCTTTTCCACCGGCAACTTCATCTTCGGCACCATGAGCGAGGTGGACCCTTCCACCGGCATCTTCCAGCTGGAATACGACCTGACCGGCGAAAAGCCGCAGCTGTGCCTGATGAACGTCATTCCCTGCCAGACGGGGAAGCGCGGGGATTACCGGCCCTATGAGCTGACCGACCCGGCGGAGCGGAAGGCCTGCCTCAAAAAGCTGATCCATAAAAAGAAACTCGTGAACCTGGACAACCCGCCCCAGAGCTTTGCTGATACCGGACGGGTGGTCATCAACCCCGACGGCACCCTTGCCGACTGGACCGAACCGGATGTGGAGGAGTAACCAATGAAACGCATCATTTCCCTGATCGTCACCGCGCTGCTGCTGATTTCCCTGCTGGTGCTGGCGCCCTCGGAGACCGTGTTCGCGGCGGTCGTCCCGATCCCCCTGAACAAGGAGAAGATGGACAACCCGAACCCGGCGTTCTATATTTCCGAGAACGAATACAAAGACGAGAGCCTGCACATCACCATCGAGCGCGGCGTGTTTGAGGACTGCAATTACGTCGTGGCCTACATCCAGATCGCCGATCCTTCCCAGATCAGGACCCGCATGACCACCAACGACGGCAAGCAGCGCCTGAACCTGAACTGGTGGCGCAGCCATCTCAACCCGATCCTGGCCATCAACGGGGACAACTACGGGGACAATTTCACCGAGCTGGGCCGGCACATCGTGCGCCAGGGGGTGCTCAAGCGCCACAACATCAGCGGGAAGCAGAAGGTGTTCCTGGACGCGCTGATCATCGACGACCAGGGCGACTTCCACATCATTCAGAACGCCACCGAGACGGACTTTGATATGTTCCAGGGGAACATCATCAACAGCTTCTCCTTCGGCCCGGCCCTCATTGTGGACGGGGAACTCATCACCGAATACGACGCCGACTACGGCAAGATGTACGCGGCCTACAAGGACGCGCGCCGGCTGTGCATCGCCCAGACCGGGCCGCTTTCCTACATGGTGGTGGCTACCGAGGGGCCGGAAGACCCCGGCAACAAGAAGAGCCTGTACATCGATCGCTTCGCTTACCTGGTCAGCACCCTGGGCACGGTGTCGAACGCCTACAACCTGGACGGCGGTTCTTCCGCCACGATCATGTTCCGCGGCGAAAAGATCAACTCCGTGAACGCCAAGACCAGCCGCGCTCTGGCGGACATGATCTATTTCGCCAGCGCTTATGTGCCGGAAAGCATGCCCGTGCCGGACGGCAGCCGGTAAGGGACGGAAGGGGACCGGATTATGGCAGAAACGCTTTTTTCCATCGGATCCCTGCCGGTGACCAATTGGGCGCTTTGCGTGACGCTGGGCAGCCTGGCCGGGGTGCTGGTGATCTGGTATCTGAGCATCAGAAGAAAAATCAACGGGGACGCAGCGGCGCTGCTGGTGCCGCTGACGGTCTTTTTGTCCGTCCTGCTGGGCCACGGGCTGTTCGCGGTTATATCCTGCCTGCTGGACCCGTACGTCCAGGAAACGGTGGGCGCGAGCCTGCTCGGGTACGTGTTCCGCCCCGACAAGGGCGGCTACATGGGCCTGGGCGTGCTGGGCGGGCTGTTCCTGTCCGCGCTGATCGTGAGCAGGATCAAAAAGGTTTCATTTCAGGAGCTGCTGAAGGCCGGCCTGCCGGGCGTGCTGCTGGCCATCGGCGCGGCGAAGTGGGGCGAATGGCTGTGCGGCCAGGGCACCGGGCCCGAGGCGGCCACCTGCTTTTTCCCCGTTTCGTTCCTGCCGGAGCCGGATTATCCGGACTGGCGGGTGATTTCCGTGTTCTGGCTGGGCGGGCTGTTCGCGGTGTGCCTGGCCCTGTGGGGCATCATCGGGGCGCACCGGAAGGACGGCGTCCGGCCGGTCACGCTGCTGGTGTGCTACCTGTCCGGCCAGGTGCTGTGGGATATGCTCCGGGAGGACAGCTACATCCATTACCTTGCCATGAACTTCATCCGCATGGACCAGCTGTTTTCCGTGCTGGTGCTGACGGGGCTGATGATCTGGGCCACGGTCCGGATCAGGCCCGGCGTCCCCAAAGGGATGATCGGGAAAACCGCGCTCCTGCTGGCCGGGATCCTGCTGCTGGTGGGCGGCCTGGTGCTCCAGGGCAGGGAGCTGCCGGCGGTGGGCGTGCTGCCCGGCTGGGTGCTGATCGTCCTGATGGCGGTCGGCGCCGCGGCAGCCGTGCTGGCGGTTTGGATGCTTTGCAAAGTCCGGGGGACGGGCGTGTTCCGCTGGTGGGCGCTGATGCTGATCAGCGTGGGCCTGTGCGTGGCGATGCAGTTCATGTTCGACAAGCCCCTGCCCCTGTTCGGGGAGCTGATCTATTTCCCCGGGTGGCTGGTATACGCCCTGATCGGCGTGACCGGCGCACTGATGGGCCTGAGCACGCTGATGGTTTTGAAGCTGGCCCGGAAAAGGGCCTGATCGGACCGGGCGGAACGCCGCATGCAAAAACCCGCCCGGAAGGGCGGGTATGCATGAGAAGCCTTGCGGGATCTGCGCCGGTCATGCTTCCGGCGGCTCCGAATCCTTTTCCTTGAGCCGGGTCATTTCGGCCAGGAAGGTGAACAGGTCGGTGAACTGGCGGTAGACGGAGGCGAAGCGGATGTAGGCGACCTCGTCCAGCCGGCGCAGTTCCTCCATGATCATCTCGCCGATGCGGCGGGTGGTCACTTCCTCCTGCATGCTGTTGTAGACGGTCTGCGTGACCCGGGTTACGATGGCGTCGATCTCCGCCGCGGAAACGGGGCGCTTGTGGCAGGCGGCCAGGATGCCGCTGCGGATCTTGTTTTCATCGAAGCGCTCCCGGGACTGGTCCTTTTTGACGACCAGCAGGGTCGGCTGCTCGATGGTCTCGTAGGTGGTAAAGCGCTTGCCGCACTGGATGCATTCGCGCTTGCGGCGGATGCTGGCGCCGCCGCTGACGGGCCGGGAATCCAGCACCTTGCAGTCCTCAAAGCCGCACACGGGGCATTTCATCAGGCGGCACCTCCTTTTCCTTCGTAGCAGGGCAGGGCCAGGACGGCGCTGACCAGGTCGATCAGGCCGCTGATCCCGTACTGGTAGCCGCGGGAATTGTCAAACCGGAAATCGGCCGCGTAGCGGTAATGGCCGATGCGGGCGTTGTACTGCTCGATGACGTCCTCGTGGGTGCCCCCGCGCAGGGTGGGCCGCCGGTCCGTCTTGATGTCGGACAGGATCTGGTCCAGCGGCCGGTCGATAAAGAGGATGATGCCGTGGTTTTTCATGATGGCGATGTTCTCCGCGGTCAGCACCGTGCCCTCCCCGGTGGAGATGATGCAGGGCTGCACGCAGGCCATTTCCGCCAGGACCGCCGTTTCGGCGTTGCGGAAAAAGGCTTCGCCCAAAGTGCTGTAAATGTCGTTGACCGTCATGCCCATGATTTCGGATACGCGCTGATCCGTATCCACAAAGGGCAGGCCAAGCGCCTGGGCCAGCCGGAGCCCCAGGGTGGACTTCCCGCAGCCGGCCATCCCGACCAGAAAGATGTGTTCCCGTATGGTCATTGTTCCCGGACATCCTTTCCCGCAAAGACGGTAACCTATGCAATCAAATCACGCTTCACCGCTGAATATACCACAAAATGTACCGGAATGCAAGCAAAACGATGCTTGATGCCCGTACAAACGATGCTCATGAAGGCGTTTCCTCTTGCACGCTTTCCCGTGTCCGTTCTTCCTCCGGGCTGATGGATGCCCGCCCCGATCCCCTGATGTCTGAAAGGATTTTTGCATGAAATACAGGCGCCCGTTGTTCTGGCTTCCGATCCTGGTGCTGCTGATGCTCCTTCTGCCGGCCGTGTGTTTCGCGGCGGGCGAAGTGGTGTTTTCGGATAAAGCGGTGACCCTGTACGAAGGGGAGCAGATGGAAGCGCCCCTGGTGATCCAGGAAGGGCTGGAGGGGGAGCTCAAGTTCATCTCCACCAACCGCAGGGTCGCCTATGTGGACGAGAACGGCATGCTGATGGCGCTGGCCAAGGGGCAGGTCACGATCACCGCCTCCCTGAAGACGGGCAAGCGCACCTACGTCGCCAAGCTCAAGGTGACGGTGCTGCGGCAGGTGACCGGCATGAAGCTGTCCACCAAAGGGCTGAACGTGGTGACCGAAGAGGACGGCGCCGTTTTCCGGGAAGCGAAAAACCAGATCGCCAACAGCCTGTACGAGGTCCTGCCGGAGGAGGAACTGGAACAGATCAGCCGGGTGCTGCTGCTGAAGACAGGCTCCTCGCTGGCGCTGAAGGTGACCATGGAGCCTTCCGGCGCGTCGGACAGGAACTTTACGGTGTTTGCCGCCCAGACGGACGTCCTCCGCGTCAGCCGCACGTCGGTCAAGGCGCTGACCCCGGGGGCGGCCATGCTGCAGCTGACCAGCGTATCCAACCCGTCCGTGTCCATCCTGCTGCCCGTGCTGGTGATCCGGCCGGTGACGAAGGTGCGCATCACGGCGGAAAAAACCACCCTGATTCCGGGCGAGGAAACGCAGACGGTCCTGACCGTCGAGCCGGAAGACGCGACGCTGCGGACGGTGACCTATTCGAGCGACAATGAAAAGGTGGCCTCCGTCGACCAGAACGGCCTCATCACGGCGAACGGCAGGGGGCAGACCGCCATCCGGGTGATGGCGGCGGACGGGACCAAAAAGGTGACCTACGTGACCGTCACGGTGGTGCAGCTGCCGGAAACCGTCACCATCGGGGAAGAAGCGCCGCTGCTTTTGAACGTGGGGGAAAAGCACGGGCTGGAAGCAACCGTCCTGCCCGCGTCCGCGACGGACAAAAAGCTCCTGTGGTCCTCCTCGGACGAGGCGGTGGCCACGGTCAGCGCGTCGGGTCAGGTGACCGCGGTAGGGCAGGGGCAGTGCGAGATCCTCTGCGTCAGCCAGGCACGGGACGTGGCGCGGGACAGCATCCGGGTGACCGTCGTGCAGCTGGCCAAGGAGCTCCGCTTCGTGAGCAGGGAGGCGACGCTGCTGACCGGGCAGAAGGCGCTTCTGCGCTACGAGCTGGAACCCGCGGACGTGACCGACGGAAGGGTAGCGTTCTCTTCGTCGGACGAACAGGTGGCGCGGGTCAGCGAACAGGGCATGGTGACCGTTTTGGCGCCCGGAAAGGCGACGGTGACCGTGCGCACGCTGGACGGCAGCGAAAAGGAATCCTCCATCGCGCTGACCGTCGCCCGCAGGCCCGAGCGGGTGGAGATCCATGAGCAGGGCCCGCTGATGCTGGTGACCGGCCGCAAGTGCCAGGTGACCGCCAGCGTCTGGCCGCAGGACAGCGAAAACCGAAAGATCGCCTGGGCTTCCACCGATGAAACGGTGGCGTCCATCAGCGTCGAGGGCATTATCAGCGGCAAAACGGCGGGGGAATGCGACATCCTCGCCGTCAGCCAGAGCGACCCAAGGGTGATGGACAAAATCCATCTGATCGTCCGGCAGCGACTCAAATCCGTCCGGTTCGCCTCCGGCAAAGAGACGATCCGGCAGGGGGAGAGCCTGCGTACCGAAGTGATCCTGGAGCCGGCCGACGTCCCGGCGACGGAGCTGATCTATACCTCCCGGGACGAAACGATCGCCACGGTGGACGAAAGGGGCGTCGTGACCGGCGTCGCGCCGGGCCGGACGATCATCCGCGCCCAGGCGCAGGACGGCTCCGGCCGCTACGGCCAGATGACGGTGACGGTGCTGGAAGCGCCGGTCTCCATCCGGCTGGACACCGCTTCCATGATCCTGGCCGTGGACGACCGGCGGGAGATCCGGGCGTCCGGCGCCAGCCAGACGGACTGGACGAGCAGCGACGAAACCGTGGCCACGGTGGATGAAAACGGCGTGGTGACCGCCGTCGGGCAGGGCCGGTGCGAGATCATCTGCGCTGCCCGGTCCGCGCCGAACGTGACCGCCTCGGCTTCGGTCAGGGTGGTGCAGCAGGTGACCGCCATCAAGGCGGAGCCCGGGGAGATGCGGCTGCAGCCCGGCCAGCAGGGAAAGATCAGCTGGATGGTGTTCCCCGGGGACGCCAACAACCCGGATGTCATCATGGAAAGCACGGACCCGTCGGTAGCCGTGGCGGACCAGAAGGGCATGGTGACCGCCCTGTCGGCCGGGACGTGCCGGATCCGTCTGAAGGCCGCGGACGGCTTTGGCCAGACGGCCGAGGTCACGGTGCAGGTGCAGGCGCCGGAACCGGTGATCCGGCTGGAGATCACTTCCCTGCGCCTGGACGCGGGCGGCGTGTTCCTGGCGGTGCGCAGCAGCGGGGACACGGCGGTCGCGCAGCTGACGCTGGAAGCCGAGTGCTGGGATATTTTCGGCGAGCCGATTTTGGTCGGGGGGAACAGCGCGCAGTCTGTCACCTATGACCTGCCGCTGAACCCGGGGGAGGAAACGTCTTCGGACGCCTTCACCTGGGCGCTTCCGCCGGAGCAGATGAAAAACCTGGGGCGGATTGTCGTGCGGCTGACCGCGGTCCGCCTGACGGACGGAAAGCTGCTCCGCTACGCCGAAGGGAGCCAGCCGCGGCGGGAGACCGTCAGCGCCTCATACATCGGCTATGTGCCCCAGTTCCGGGAAGGAACCCTGCCCCAGCGGGACGAATGATCCCCGCGCCGGGCGTATGTTTTTCGAAGGCAGCGGCCTGCGCCGTTTGTCATACCCGCCTCCGGGCGGGAAATCATCATCATGTTTCATGAGAAAGAGGAGGAAACCAACGTGAAAAAGTTCAAGGTCCTGTCATTCGTGCTGGCGCTGCTGCTGATCGCCGCCGCGGTCGCCGGTTATGTCTTCTTCAAACAGAAGGGTGATCTGCAGAAGACGGTCGACAAACTGGAATCGGATGTCGGACAGCTGTCCAGCGAACTGAATTCTACCCGGAATGACGTGAAGACCGCCGAGGAAGCCACCCAGAAGGCTCAGCAGGCGCTGGATCAGGCCAAGGCGGATGCCGCTAAAGCCGAAGAAGAGCTGAAGAAGGCGCACGAGGCGGATTTGGATACCGTCCGGACAGAAGCCAATCAGGCGGTGAAAGACGCGGAAGCCAAGCTTGCGGCAGCCCAGAAACGGGTGGAAGAAGCGGAAGCGGCATATAACCAGTCGCAGACAGACCTGGCCGATGCGCAGACAGCCGTGGCCGAAGCGAAGGAAAAGATTGCGGAACTGAACGAAGAGATTGCGAGATTGACGACGCCTACCAAAACCCCCGCCCCTACGGATGAACATACGCCGGGATCCACGGACGGACCCACGCCCGAACCTCCTGTGGTTTCCGGGTCCATCTTCGTTGACAGCGATCCGGCAAACCCGACGCTGGCGAAGGTACGCGGCGTGCCGATCGTCAAGAGCGACTGCGACGAGATGATCGCCCGGTACGCGCAGCAGGGCACCCCCTGGACTTACGCCCATGCCGTGGAGCAGCTCAAGTTCAACCATGTGATCGAAAACGTGATCCGCGAAGAAGGCTACATGGATTTCACGGAGGAAGAAGTTGCCGCGATCCGCGAAGAAATGCAGAGCATGTGGGATTCCTACATTGAGCAGTACGTGACCATGTACCTCAGCGAGGACACCCCGGAAGAACGGGAAAGGCTGCGCAAGGAAGCCGAAGAAAAGATGGCCGCGTCCGGCGTGACCATCGATACGCTGGTGGAAAGCCAGAAGATCGCCGTGGGCTACGAGCGGCTGGAAAAGGCGCTGGTGCCCGAAGACGCGGTGACGGATGAGATGATCGAAAACGCGTACATGCAGATGGTCGCGCAGCATCACGCCATGGTGGGCGAAGACCCGGCGATGCGGGAACTGTACAGCATGTACTACGGGGACATCTACTATCTGCCCGCCGGCTACCGGAACGTGAGCCATATCCTTCTGAAGGTGGACGACGCGCTGCTCAAAGCGTACAGCGACGCCAAGACCAACTATGAAAATCTGAGCAAGAAGCTGGAAGAACAGAAGGCCGCCGCGGAAGCCGCTGCCGCCGCCACGGAAGCGCCCGCCGCTGCCGAAGCGCCTGCCGCCGAAGCTGCCGCCACGGAAGCGCCCGCCGCCGAAGCTGCCGCCGCCACGGAAGCGCCTGCCGCTGAAGCCCCGGTGACCGAGGAACAGGTGGAGGAAGCCCGGCTGGCGATGGAAGCCGCGAGGGAAGCGGTGCTGGCCAGCAAGAAGGCGGAACTGGACGATATCGAAGCGCGTCTGGCCGCCGGCGAATCTTTTGAAAGCCTGATCGCCCAGTACAACGAGGATCCAGGCCTGAATCCCGCGGTGGGCTACCAGGTGCATGAAAAGAGCATCATGTGGGATCCGGCGTTCAAGGACGCCGCGTTCTCGGAAGCCATGGCGGCGCCCGGCAGTCATTCCCTGCCGGTGGTGGGAACCTACGGCATCCACGTCCTGTACTACATGAGCGACGCGGAAGCGGGCGCCCTGCCGATGACGGAAGAAGTGCGCAATCAAATCAAGGACAGCATCCGTCAGCAGATGGTGAACGAAGCGGCGATCAAGCTGTATCAGGAGAAAGCGCCCTCCATGGATATTATCCAGGACGACGCGGCCATCGCCGCGCTGGACGGCACTTCGACCGAACCGGAAGCGACGCTGCCTGCCGGCGAATAATCCGATCCCGAAAAAGACGCCCCGGGGCCGCTGCCTGATCCGCAGCGGCCCCCCTTTCTTGTACGCCCGCCATGGGCAATAGCTTGGTGGTGAAAGTCCACTACGCGCT
>CAMJXZ010000082.1 GCA_946409855.1 uncultured Clostridia bacterium
CCGACGATGGTGATGATGGGGATCAGGGCGTTGGGCAGGGCGTGTTTGAACAGCACCGTTCTTTCGGAAAGGCCCTTCGCCTTGGCGGTCACGATGTAGTCCGAGCGGATGACCTCCAGCATGGAGGAACGGGTGTGACGCGCCTGGGAAGCGATGCCCGCAAAGGAGTTGGCGATGCACGGCAGGATGAAGGACGCGATGCCGTTGGCCACGCCGGAGGTCGGCAGCCACCCCAGATTCACCGCGAAGATCAGCACCAGCATCAGCGCCAGCCAGAAAGCGGGGATGCTCACGCCCAGCAGGGCCAGGAACATGCAGATGCGGTCGGCGATGCCGTTGTGATGGGTGGCCGCGGTGATGCCCAGCGGCGTTCCCACAAAGATCTGCAGCGCCATGCACAGCAGGGCGATGACCAGGGTATACTGCATACGCTCCATCAGGCCGGCAAACACGGAAGTGCCGAACTTGTAGGAAGTGCCCAGATCAAACCTGATGAAGGTCTGATACAGATACCGGCCCAGACGGACGATGTAGGGGTCGTTCAGGCCCATTTCCTCGCGCTTGGCGGCCAGCTCGACCGCCGTGGCGCTGGGGCCCAGCAGACTGGATGCCGGATCGCCCGGGCAGATATACATGATGGAGAAGATCAGGATGGCGATGCCCAGCATAACCGGGATCATCCACAGCAATCGCTTGCCGATATATCTGATCATGAGCGGTTACTCCTCCCTTTCTGACGGTGAAGGGGCGCTGTGGCCTGGGTATCAGCCGCAGCGCCCCTTTGGGTTTACGCTAAAGGTTATTCTGTTATGGATCAGTATTCACAGGCGCCGGGCAGGATCTGGCCTCGGAAGCAGGTAGCGGCTTTCTTCACCACCGTGGTGTGGGCCAGGTTGTTGACCTTGGAAACCAGGCCGTATTCATAGCACTGTTCCTTCAGGTACTGATGGAAGGCGTCCATGTTTTCGGGGGTGTTGTCGTTGATGGCGGCTTCGATCAGGGTCTGCAGCCGGTCATCCAGCACGTGGCCGACGGTCTTGCCGTAGGTCTGGTCGCGGCGGTCCAGCGTCAGCTTCCACACGTTGGTCAGCAGGTTGGAGGAACCGGCTTCGTCCAGCATGATGTCCCATTCAGCGGATTTCTTGTCGTCATACTTGTAGGTGCCGAACAGGGCGTTGTCATAGCCGATCAGCTCGACGTTCATGCCCAGGAAGCTCAGCGCGGCCTGGATGGTGGTGACGATCTTGGTGTTGTCGTCGGCGACGTTGTAAAGCAGGCGGTAGGTCTTGCCGGCGGGAACGCCCGCTTCCTGGAACAGGGCCTGGGCCTTTTCTTCGTCATACTCGAAGTATTCCTCGTCGGCCCACTTTTCCACAAAGTCCGGATACTTGGTGTTGCCGATGGTCTTGGCGTGATAGCCGATGCCGTCGAAAGCAAAGGCGATGATGTCGTCCACGTCCACGGCGTAGGCGATGGCCTGACGTTCCGCGGCGGAGGGAATGGAGTCATAGTTGAAGGTCAGGAACTTGGTGGTGTTGTCCGGGATCTGGGTCACGTCGAAGCCTTCAACGCCCATGAAGTCGGAGATGTAGGCGCCGTCGATGGCAGCGGAG
The DNA here is from genome assembly GCA_946409855.1 of uncultured Clostridia bacterium. Classification (GTDB taxonomy): domain Bacteria; phylum Bacillota; class Clostridia; order Christensenellales; family Aristaeellaceae; genus UBA4246. The sequence continues at coordinate 1,614 of CAMJXZ010000082.1, forward strand.
ATGTCGATTTCCCTGGCCTTCAGAGCGTTCACCATCTGCACGGGGTCGGGAATGATCTTGAAGGTGATCTTGTCCACGTTGTGCCTGGAGGTGGAGGGGAGGAGTTCGTCCTTCTGCCAGTAATCGGCATTGCGCTCATATACGATGGTGGAGCCGGTCTGATAGCTGGTAACGCGGTAGGGGCTGGTGGTCACGGGGTCGGTGGCCATCTGGTCGGCGGAAGCTTCATAAGCGGCCTGGGTGACGATGGGGCATTCCATCAGCAGGGATTCCAGATCGCCGGCGGCAAGGGCGGTGAAGTGGAAGCGGGCGACGTAATCGGAGATCACGTCCACGCCGGCCACAGAGGAAAGTTTCGGCAGGTTGCCGGCGGCCTTGGCGGTTTCAAAGCAGAACTTGATGTCGCTGGCTTTCAGGGGGTTGCCGGCCTGGTCCTTGATGTAGTCGTAGATTTCCACATCGTAGGTCAGCTCGTCCACCTGGGTCAGTTCCTTCATCAGGCAGCCGCGGAATTCGTTTCCGTCCTTGACCATCAGCATTTCATAGGTGGTGAACAGGATGCCGATGCGGCCCAGGCCCATGCCCTGGAAGGGGCCGATGTTGCCGGGATCGCCGGCCAGGCCGACCACGACGGCGCTGCCCTGTTCAGCGGAAGCGAAGCTGGCCATGGAGAGAACCATGATCAGAGCCAGAACGAGAGACAAGAACTTTTTCATGAGGATACCTTCCTTTCATTATTGTTCTCCGGGTTCAAGCGTATAGCGAAGCGTCTGATCCTTGACGCTTGGGCTCGTTGGTCGGGAATGGTCCGAATCTTCTTGACGGGATCAGTATACCGTGACAATCCGGCGGAAATCAAACCGTTTTTCGCAGTTATTATTGCAGATCGTGAGATAATCGGAACCGGGCTTTTACTTTTTCAGCAGCGCGGCGGCTTCCCGGACCAGCATTTCCGCCGCCCCGGACGCGAAGGGAGAATTGACGGCTTCGTACATACAGCGGTCATAGGCGCTTTGGTCGGCCATGTACTTGGCCCCGCCGTTGATCAGGGTGGCTGCCAGGGTGACCGGGTAAGGGCTCACCGCCTGAATCTGTTTCAGGGTCGGGCAGGTCAGTTCCGGCTTGACGCCGACAATGGCCAGACTGCCCAATGTGAAAAGCTCAATGGTCTGTTCCTTGTCCCCGTCCGGTTCCCATTCACAGGAATGAGAGGGCCTGAGTTCCCGCAGGTTCCGGTTCATTTTCTTGGCCGGGGCATGGAAGGAGCGGGACGCGGTCCGCACCGGTCCGTTCAATGCTTCAGGGGTGTTCTGCATGGCGGCTTCGGCTTCGGCGGCCAGCTGCCTGCCCAGCGCTTCCGCGATGGGAACCGCGGCTTCATGCAGGTCGGTCTCGGCATAGCCGCCCTGACCGTCCGGGGCATAGCCCCTGCCGCGCTTCACCGGGGCCTGGTCCCCGCCGGCGCCGATCAGGAACAGGACCGCCGCGCCGGGGTACCGTTTTTCCAGTTCCGTGCAGGCAAAGCCCGCATAATCGCCCGATACGCATTTGCCGTCCGCCGCGCCGGTGCCGTCCAGGACGGAGGACTGGGTGTTCAGGTGCAGCAGCAGCCCTTTTACCCGGTCCTTTTCTCTGACGGCCAGCACCGTCAGCGTACGGTCTGACGGGCCTTTTCCCCCGCAGCCGATCCACCAGCCTTCCGGCAGTTCAATATCCCGGCAGGCAAAGGTTTTGCTTTCGCCCTGATACAGCGCAAGCTCCCTTTCCGCCGCTTCCTGCCTGGCCTGCCAGACCGCGCTGCGTACCGCGTCGGACAGGGTTCTGCGCAGGACGGTGCGGTGTTCCCTTTCCTCCTCCGTTTTCAGGGCAAAATCCGGCAGGATGTGGGGCGCGGAAAAGGTGTGGGTCACGCTGATCCAGACATGGCTTTCTTCGATGCCCAGCAGAATGGCCGTTTCCTTTCTGAGGGCTGCGCATTCTTCATCCGGCAGGGAAGTCATTTCGATGGAAACCAGCGCGAAGGGGCCTGGCTTGTCGATGAAAAACACGCGGACATGCAGCGGATGGACCTGGGTTACAAACCCCTCCGCCGGAAAGAAATCGCGCGGGAACTCCATTTCACAGCGGCCGATTCCGATTCTCACGTCCATCGTCTCCTTTTCTCTGTGTGTGATCCGGCATGCAATTTATCAATTCTGACAGGCTCATTATACCGGCTGTATCCGCCGGAAATCAAACCGTTTTCCGCCGATATTGTTGCAAAAAATGAAATAATGGACATCGCGCGGGAAATACCGGCAGTGCATGGAACACATGGTCTGTATTCTTCCGTTCTTGACAATTTGCTCACCTGTTGCTATAATTATTGCAGAAACCAGAACAATAAACGCAGAAGAAGGGATATTGTGGAGCTGAAATACATCCGTGAATTTGTTTCTCTGGCGGAAACCGGCAGTTATTTTGAAACCGCCGAACGCCTGTTTATTACCACATCTTCCCTTTCCCGGCACATCAAAGCCCTGGAAGAAGAACTGGGGATGCCCCTGTTTGACCGGACGACCCGGAAGGTAGCGCTGAACCGGCATGGCCGGCTTTTCCTGCCCTATGCCAAGCAGTTTGTGAAGATCGACGATGAGTGCGCCATGGCCTTTGACGAGGAGGCCATGTATTCCAAGGGCGCGATCGGCATCGGATCCATCCCCATGATGAAGGCGTACGGCATCAGCGAAATCCTGCGCCAGTACAGGCAGAACAACAAAAACGTGATCATCAACATCAACGAGGCGGATTCCACCCCCCTGGCGGAGATGCTGCGCAAATCCGAAATCGACTTTGCGTTCCTGCGCAACCGCCACATTTCGGTGGAGGAATTCGAGACCATTCCCATCTCGGAGGATCACCTGGTGGCCGTGCTGCCCAAATCCCATCCGCTGGCCGGTGAAAAAACGATCACCATCAGCCGGCTGGAGGGGGAAGCCCTGCTCCTGATCAGCAAAAACTCCTTCATGTACAGGCTCTGCACCGATTTGTGCCGCTCGGCGGGGTTTCAGGCCAAAGTGGTATTCACCAGCCAGCGGGCGGAAAACCTGGTGGAGCTGATTACCCAGGGCACCGGCATCGGCCTGCTCATGTCCAAGCCCGTGGCCCCCATCCTGCCGGATAATCTGACCATTGTGGATATTGAGCCCCGGGTCACGACCACGGTATTCCTGGCGTATCTCAAAGACAGGAAGTTCAATACGGCCTGCAAACGCTTCCTGGAACTGGTCAAAGCCACGCCTTTCCAGGGGTAAAAGAGGGACACAACCGGGGCCTGCCGGCCCGCTGTTCGGTGAAAACAGGCCACCGGCCTGTTTTCCGGGCCCTCAGAACTCCATCCAAATGTGCTAATACAAGAGGGATATTGCAGTTTTGAATCTGCAATATCCCCTGCCTGATGTATTCAATTATTCCGCCGCCATGGCGTCCAGGTAAGCTTCGACATCCAGGAAGCAGAAGTCCGGATAGCCGTGGCCCGCAGGGCTGATTTTGTCGATGCCCAGGTAGAAATCCACGTCTTCAATGCCCAGCTTCTCCCGCATGTAGCGGCTCATCAGATACGCCATCATGGAACCCACGTCGCCGTCCATGGTGGAGTTGTTGAAGCGCCAGTGCTTCGCGATATCAGCCTTCACTTCCCCGGTCAGGTAGGTCATGCAGGACATCATCTTTACCAGTTCCTGCCTGCCTTCGCCGTAAACGCCGGTATCGGGCTGGGTGTAGGCATCCGCCAGGCGGGCCGCTTCTTCGCTGCCGTCGGCGGCCATCTTCTGAAGCACCGCAAGGAGAGAAGCGGAGAAATGCGCTTCGCCGAACAGTTTGGATTCCCAGCTCTTTCTGGCTTCTGTGTCAAAGGCCATGATGGATTTACTGCGGGTCATGAAGCCGGCGATAAACGCTTCCATGCTGTCCGCCGTCACTTTGCCGTCCGCAAAGGAAATCCCTTCATAGGCTTTGGCAAAGCCTTCGGCGTCGCCGTACTGTTCCTTGTCCAGCCAGCGGGCGGTATACACGTCCAGCGCTTTGTTGATGGCGGCCAGGTAACCGTCCTTAAAGGAGGCAGGCTCAAAGCCAAGTTCAGTGAGGTAGGCTTCGAAAGCGGCGATCAGTTCCTGCTGCAGGGCGATCTGGAAATCGTCAAAGGTTTTGTCCCCGCCGTTCGGGCCCATCTGGTGATAGTTTACTTCGGTGGAATGGAGATATTCATAGGCCATATCCGCTTTGTCCACATTGGCGATGGGGGCCTGAACCCGGGCGCCGTAGATATCGTCCGTCGCGTCCATGACGGCGCCGATTTTTTCGAGATAAGGCCTGAATACTTCCGCGTTGCCGGACACGCCCAGCAGGGTGGCGCAGCTGCCGCCGGCGCTCCCGCCCACGGCGATGATCTTGTTTGCGTCGCCGGGCAGTACCGTGTCATTCGCCTTCAGGTAACGCACGCCCGCCTTCAGGTCCACGATCTGGTCCGGGGCCATGCCCTTGCTTTCCAGGCCTTCGCTGTCCACGCCGCGGCTTCCGACGCACACGTAGATGTAACCGGCCTGCACGTAATCGCCGTAGATGCTGCTGCCGGTCTGATCGGCATTCAGGTGAATCCCCTTGGTTTCAGTGCCCAGGGTGACGGAATAGCCTTCCTTGTAGCCGTCGATGGTGTTCTGATAGATGATCGGCGCGGTGTTCACGGTGTAGGAGGTGCCGTTCAGGTTGGTGAACACGGCTTCTTCATCAAAGCTCAGTGTGAAGGTGCCGTCGCCGTTGTCCCTGGTTTCCTTCACGTATTCGGTGGGCACGTAGATGTCCAGGTGCTGAATGCGGGCGCTTTCAGGGTTCGCGCAGTATACCACGTTCAACAGGCCGTAGCAGGGATATACTTTGGCTGTTTCCCCTTCCTTGATCTGGCCCATGGGCGTCATGACGGCGGTGCTGTCGATGTACACCCATTTGTCCATCAGTTTGGATGCGTCCAGGTCATAGGTTTCCGCCTCCGCCAGGGCGGGGAGCAGCATGGCGAACAGCAATACTGCCGTCAGGATCAGGGCTGTCATCTTTTTCATGGAAATCCTCCTTCTTTTGCTTCGCTCCGCAAATCGCGGATACGTCTCTTCTTGTCAGGCTGATTATATAAGAACAGGGAAAACAGGATCAATTCCGTTCCCGCTTATTGATTCTGTTTCGGAATAAATCATATCACATGAGGCGGCTTTCTTTATGGAGATCGAGTATATCAGGCAATTTGCCCTGCTGGCCAGGGACTGCCATTTTCAGTCCGCGGCGGATGAACTGTTTATCAGTCAGTCCGCCCTGTCCAAGCATATCGCCGCGCTGGAAAAAGAGCTGGGGCAGAAACTGTTCCACCGTACCACCCGCCAGGTGGAGCTCACCGATTTCGGCCGGGCGTTCCTGCCCTATGCCGAAAAGATCATCGGCGTCATAAATGACTGCGAAACGAACCTGATCGCTCCCTGTCAGAAAGCAGGTCCCAGCCTGCATGTGGGCGTTTCGCCCTTTGTATCGGTCAGCCGCCTGATGGAAGGGAAAATGGCCTGCCTGGGCACGGTGCCGTCCATCGAAACCATGGTATTTACCGAAACTTCCTCTGAGCAATTGCGGAAGGGTCTTAAAAGCGGGCGGTTTCAGCTGGTGATCGACGGCATCGGCCCCATGTGGGAAGATGCGGCCTTTGCCGCTGTGCCCTACATGCAGGATCATCTGTGCGCGCTGATCAACCGGTCGCATCCCCTGGCGCAGAAGGAAACCGTGTCCCTGCACGAACTGAAAAGCCTGCCTTATATTCATCTGTTTACCGAAACAGATGCCAGCCCATTCCTGTCAGAACCTGTCCTGATTGCCGATACCGTGCCGCAGGCGCTCCGGGCCGCGGCGGAGGGGCGGGGATTTACCGTTCTTCCCTATGCCCGGGTCAAAAAGCATCTGCCGGAAAATGTTATCGCGCTCCGGCTGGTTCCCTCGCCTGATCTTCATTTCAGCGCTTATTATCTGCGGCATGTCCAGCGGGGCGAAGCGCTGAACGCGCTGCTCAGATATCTGTTGAAAAGCGAATGAAAAAGTAGCGCCGGCCCGGCTTTCGGATCGGCGCTTTCGGTTTACAGTTTTTGTTCAAACAGCCATGCCCGGACAGGCTCAAACAGATACGCCCATTTCCAGGTGCTCATGTGATGCACCGCAGGGAAAATGTGCGCGCCGGGCAGCAGCACGCTGTCCCCGTCCAGCCAGGTGAACTGGATATTGGCATTCTGCGCCACCACATCCCGGCAGAACTGTGCTTTGGTCTCCTCATCTGCCTTGGCGTCCACATGCCCCCGGGCGACTTTCCCGCCCGCTTTCTCAATGGCCTTCATACATTCGCCCATGATGGGGAAGGCGCGGCCGTCATGCTCGGAAACCATGATCCACACGTGTTCGTCTTTGATGGCCGCCATGCGCTCCGGATCCCACTGCCCCGCCGTCAGAAAACAGCCCGCAAAGAACCGGGGATGGGTGATCATCAGTTCGCACAGCATCATCGTGCCCATAGACTGGCCGGTGCTGTAGATCCGTGAGGCGTCGATATCGTATTTTTCGCATATATGCCGGATCAGGGCAATCGTGGCTTCTGCCGCCCAGCCGACAGTGTAATCGTCATGGGCGGATTTTTCGCTGTACTGGGGCGCCAGCACAAAGCAGGGACGTTTCTCCTGCTCTTTTTCGTCAGCCCATACCAGCGCGCCGATGCCCTGGCGCAGGGTGAAATCCGGCTCTTCGGACAGGGAACCCATATCGTGCATGAACACGACCAGCGGCAGGGGGTGATCCATGTGATCCGGCACATAAAGATTATAGGGCAGGGTATGTCCTTCATATGCAAGGGTAAACTGCGAAAACTTCTTGGCATTGTCCGCATAGGCGGCTTCCTGGGCCGTCAGCTGTATGGGCGGCGGCATCATTGGCGGATGAGGCATGGATAACACTCCTTATTCGTATGCGCTCGGGCCGGCATAAACCATGGGAAATGCCGGCCCTTTGGTTTGACAAGATTATTTGGTCAACCGGTCCAGCGCTTCCCGGGCGGCTTCAACGCCGTTGTCCGCGGCCAGCTGATACCGGGCGAAGGCTTCTTCTGTGTTCTGCTCCACACCTAAGCCGTTTTCATAGAGATATCCCAGCCCATAGCTTGCTTCCGCAACGCCGGGCACCACGCGTCCTCCGCTGACAGCGGCCAGATAATACCGGGCGGCCAGCTCGTAATTCTGCTCCACACCTGTGCCTTCCTGGTAGAACCTGCCGATATAGGCGCAGGCAGTAACATCACCATGATCGGCGGCGATCAGGTAGCACGCGGCAGCCTTTTCCAGGTCCTGGACAAATTCACCGGCATCATTGACAAATCCCTTTTCATACAGTACGCCGGCATACCGGGGGCCCTTAAAGTCAGGATTGGAAAGTTTCTCATCCATAGATAGTGTATAGAACATGACAGCCTTTTCATAGCTCTGTGTCACGCCCTGCCCGTTTTCATACATCTGTCCCACATTGGCCCAGCCGCGGCCGCTGCCCATATTGACGGCACGGAAATTCCATTCCATAGCCTTGGTATAATCCTGTTCCACGCCGTCGCCGTTCTGGTAGGCGGTTGCCAGCATCTCTGCTCCGCGGGCATCGCCCAAGGTATAGAGCTGTTCAAATAATTCGTTTGCTTTCGCCGCGTCGCCGTTCATACTGGCCTGACGGGCTTCCTGGAACATGGCATTCAGATCCGCTTCTTCCGCCGCAGCCAGGCCGATGCAGGCCAGCAAAGCAAGCGAAAGCACGATTGCTGTCAATTTTTTCATTGTAATATTCCTCCTGTTTGTTCTGTCTTCTTATTTGGAACCGCCCTTGAAGCCCACATCCACGAAGGTCTGCCAGGGCCATTTGAGGTGATCCTCCCAACCCGCGCCGATGGCGTAACCGGGAGCCAGTTCCACGTCGATCAGGCTGTCCACCGAGCGAAGCAGGGATTCGCAGTTATAATAGTTCTTGGTGAAGGTGATGGTTTCGCCGTCAACCACCTTATCCTCCATCTGATCGAACAGGCGGCTGTAATACACGGTGTCGCCTTCCAGGTGAACGTTGCATTCTTCGTCGCAGTTGAAGGCCACGGCGTCGGCTTCCCTGGCAACCTTGATGCCCTTGCCGTTTTCATCTTCACCATAGAAGAACACATTGCCTTCCGCGTCAGTCGCCGTCAGGGTATAGGTGGCGTCCATGTACACCTGATGGGAATCCGTCAGGTTGTTCAGGCCAAAGAACGTCCAGGCCTGGGTGCCGCTGGGGCCGCCGCTCATGACGGAGTAGATGTACACGCTGCCGATTTGATAATCGTGGCTGAAGGAAGCTGCCGGCTTGTACATCAGTTCATTCCAGGTGGTATTTTCGGTGTTCACAGTCACGCGCATGGTGGTATACACAGGCGCATAGGCCCAATAAATATAGTTCAGGGTGATATCGGTCTTGCCGGCGGAAGCAGCCACCACGAAATCCTTTCCGGGTTCCAGCGTCAGCTCGTCGCCGTAAGCGCTGATCAGGGTTACGGTTACATCTTTTTCGGTCAGTTTGCTTGCGTCAAAGGCAATGGGCCAGGTGGCGGTGACTGTATCGGGATACACATCGCAGATAACCGGGATTTCCGCATCGGAAGTCCAGGCGGGTTCGCTGCCCAGGATCAGACTGCCGCCCTCCGTCAGGAAAGTACGGCCAAAGGAATAGAAATCCGTGCGCACGATCGCTTCGGACAGGGGCAGACCATTGTACCTGATGCCGCTGATGCCGATCCGGAAATCATAATGACCGTTGCCGTCACCGCCCTGGGGAGAGTAACTGCCGCCGATATTGCCCATGGTGTAATCGGCTTTTCCGCCCGTCCAGGTGTCAGTCAGGGTGCCTTCCTCGAATTGCACTTCATACAGCTTGTAGCCGTCTCCGGGCAGCAATGCAATCTGTGCATCTGAGGAATCAATTCTGCTGTCGTCGATGCCGTCCAAAGAAAGCACGACCTGCACGGTACCGTTGGTCACTTCCATCTGCCGTCCGGCATTGGCGGTCAGCTTACCCTCCACGGACACCCGGGGAATCACCACTTTGCCCGCCGGTTCCCTGCTGTTCTGATACTGGCCGTGATTGCCGCCGCAAACCCAGATGGTGGATTTCCCGGTCGGCAGCACATACAGGTCGTAACTGCCGTTGGCAGTGAAGCCGGTAATTTTGGCAGCGTCGATGGTAATTTCCAGAGCGACCGCCACTTCGTTTTCTTCATTCTCCACTTTGCCGAAAATCAGC
>CAMJXZ010000083.1 GCA_946409855.1 uncultured Clostridia bacterium
TGATTCTTTTTTATATGCGTTAGCACTGTCCCCTTATCCGGCCGGCGCCGCGCGGGATCCCGGGCATTTTCCGGACGCGGGATTTTTTTCGCCCGCGGCCGTTCAGGCCCCGGCCTTCAGCACCTCGGAGACCGCCATCATGTACGGTCCCACGCCCTTGGCGTCGTCCTCCACCACGGGCTCGCTCAGGTAATAGGCGACGCTGCCGTCCCGGGCGGGATTGCTGGCCGGCCCCAGGCCCGCCACCTTGCAGATGCCCCCCAGGTGCCAGCAGCCCGCGTCGTCTTTGCGCAGTTGCATCCCCGTCAGGTTCTTCATCGCTTCCAGCGCGCCTTCCTTAAGCGCCCCGTCCAGCAGCCCCAGCCGGCAGCCCTTGAGCACGGTGTACAGCACCATGGCGCTGCCGGAGGTCTCCAGGTAGTTGCCCGGTTCGTCCGCCCGGTCGATCACCTGGTAAAACAGCCCGGTCTTTTTGTCCTGCCAGGGCAGGATGCCGCGCACGGCTTCCTGAAGCAGGCCCGTCAGCACGGCCTTCTGCGCGGGGAAGGCGTCCCCCAGGAAATCGGCGCAGTCCGCCAGCGCCATCAGGTACCAGCCCATGGAGCGCAGCCAGAAGTTGGGCGAGCAGCCCGTATCTTTATTTGCCCAGAACTGGACTTTGGCGGTGTCGCAGGCGTGGAAGTACAGGCCGGTTTTGTCGTCGTACAGGAGCTTTCTGACATTTTCAAACTGGTTCACGACGTCGTCCGCCACCGCCCGGTCCCCATATTTCGCGGCGTACAGCGCCCGGAAGGGCTGGGCCATGTACAGCCCGTCCAGCCAGACTTGGTCGGGATAGATCTCCTTGTGCCAGAAATTGCCGCAGGCGCAGCGGGGATGGCCGCAGAGCCTTTCCTCATGGAAGCGGATGGCCTGCTCGTAGCGGCTGTCCCCGGTTTCCCGGAGGGCGAAAAACAGCGCCCGGCCCGGGGCCACGTTGTCGATGGAATAGGCCTTCAGGTCGAAATTGGGGATGGAGCCGTCCTCCATGACAAAGCGGGACAGATAGCCCAGCACAAAATCCCGGTACAGGGGCTCCCCGGACGCCTCATACAGGTCGACGGCGCCGACCAGCACGCAGCTGTCCTCATAGTTCCAGCTTTTTTTATACGGGGTATAACCGTTCAGATATTGGGCGAAAAAAGAGGCGTTGGCATCCATACAGCAGCATTCCTCCCATATTATTCTTTGATTTCAGTATAAGCCGGATTGCCGCGGGTGTCAATCAATGATCGCCGAAAAAAAGACGTTTTCCCTGTAACTTTTTGCGGGGCGGAAGGATGTTGCCTGTGAAACCGATAGGAAGGAGGATGCAAGCCATGAATAAAAAGAGTTTAATGAGCCGCCTGGAAAATACGCTGACCCCGCCTGTCCTCCGGTTCGGCCCGGAGAAGGACCGCCGGCAGGATTACATCGATGACCTGCCTTCGTACGCGGGCGGGTCTTCCACAGGCATCGGCTGGGACATCCTGGAATTCATCCTGGAACTGATCTTTGATTTTTTCACCTGACCACGCAGCACGGCCGGCAAAGACAAATAGTAAAAATATTAGCCCCAAAAGATAGAAAATTTGGTAGAAAATCGCTTGACTTATCCATCCTTGAAACGATACCATATGATTAACGAGGCGGAGGTGTCAATCCGCGGACAATGCAGCATATGTTTCAAGGAGGTATCAAACATGAAAAAGCTTCTCGCTGTTGTGCTGACGCTGTCGCTGATGCTGTGCGCATTTGGCGCCCTGGCGGAAGGCGAGCCCATCCATCTGACGTTGTGGACGTTCCAGGAGCTGCACACGGAACTGTACAAGACCATGCTGGACAAATGGAACGCCGAGCCCGGCAAGCCCGCGCTGGACATCGACTTCCAGGTATTCCCCTATGAAGACATGCACAACAAGCTGACCATCGCCCTGCAGAGCGGCGAAGGCGCCCCGGACCTGGTGGACATCGAAATCAACATGTTCGCCAACTACCTCAAGGGCGACATCGGCCTGGCCCCGATGAATGAATATGTCGAGCCGATCGCCGACCACCTGGTCATGAGCCGCCTGAACAACTACGCCAAGGACGGCAAATACTACGGCATCGACCACCACATCGGCGCCACCGTCATGTTCTACAACACCTCCATCCTGGAAGCCGCCGGCGTCGACTACACCGCCATCAAGACCTGGGACGACTTCCATGAGGCCGGCAAGACCGTTCTGGAAAAGACCGGCAAGCCCATGATCGTCTGGGAATCCGCCGACTGCTGGAGCGTATACCCCATGGTCAACCAGCACGGCGGCGACTGGCTCACCCCCGACGGCCAGGTCCGCATGGACGAGCCCGTGGTCATCAACACCCTGGCCTTCATGAAATCCATGCTGGATGACGGCACCGCGATCCCCTGCCCCGGCGGCTGGACCCACACCGAAGAGTACTGGGGCTGGATGAACGGCGGCAACTGCGCGGCTGTCTGCATGCCCTTCTGGTACCTGGACCGCTTCACCAACTATATGCCTGACCTGGCCGGCCAGATGAAGATCGCCGCGATGCCCGAATGGTCCGACGGCGGCCACAAGTCCGCGCAGATGGGCGGCACCGGCACGGCGGTGGTCGCCTCCAGTGCCAACGCGGATATCGCGAAGGAATTCCTGGCCTATGCCTGCCTGTCCTTCGACGGCTGCGTCACCACCTGGAAGATCTGCGGCTTCGACCCGATCCTGAAGGATGTGTACGGCTCCGAGGAAATGAAGGCACCCAACAAGTTCTTCGAGTACTACGATCAGGACATCTTCTCCGTCCTGTCCGAAGTGCTGGACGACATCCCCGACACCTGCATCTCCGAATACTTCCCCAGCGCCACCGACATCGTCAAGACCCAGATGGCGTACCGCCTGGTCGAGCTCCGCGAGGATCCCGAGCAGATCGCCAGGGACTGCGCCGAAGAGCTCCGCAGCCTGATCGACTGATCGTTCATTAGCCAAAAGCCGGAGGGGCGAATACCCCTCCGGCTTCTTCGCAGAAAGCAGGCTTCCGCCCGGCGGATCACACTGCCTGAAAGAGGGGGCCGCGGCACACGGCCCCAAAGTGAACTTGCCTCGATCAATTATATAGGAGACCGGGAAAATGCCGAACATATCCGCAGACAAAACCTCCCTGCGGCAAAAAGGGGGCAGCCTGAACCGGACCAGGTTCGTTCCCTATCTGTTTGTCGCTCCTTTTGTCATTTTCTTCCTGCTGGTCTATCTGTATCCGCTGATCATGACGGTCATCATGAGCTTTCAGAAGATCGACGGTCCGAACCATCATGAGTTCATCGGCGTCAAAAACTACCTGAAGCTCAACACCCGGGATTTCCAGATGGCGCTGCAGACCTCCGGCCGCTACGCTTTCTGGGACGTGATCGTCCTGACGATTTTCCCGCTGCTGGTGGCCTGTGTCCTGCATTCCGGCCTGGCGAAGGGCACCAGCTTTTTTAAGTCGCTGTTTTTCATCCCCTCGCTGACCTCCATCATCGTGGCCGGCATCGTGTTCCGCCTGGCCTTCGGCACCCTGGAGACCGCCACCGTCAACCGCGTCATGACCGCCCTGGGGCTGCAGCCCGTCAAATGGCTGAGCTACGCCGGGCCGGGCAATTTCGTGCTGATCCTGCTGACGCTGTGGCGCTGGAACGGCGTCAACATCGTCTATTATCTGTCCGGCCTGCAGTCCATCCCCGCCGATCATTACGAGGCGGCCCAGATCGACGGCGCCAACGCCTTCCAGAAATTCTTCCATGTGACCCTGCCCGGCATCCGGCCCGTGCTGATCTACGTCATCACCATCACGGTGCTGGGCGGCTTCAGCATGTTCACGGAATCCGTGGCCCTCTGGCAGCAGAACAACGCCGGCGGCGTAGGCCGGACCATCGTGGGCTACATGTACATGGTGGGCTTCAAGAAAAACAATCTGGGGCTCGCCTCCGCGGTGGGCCTGGTGCTGCTAGCCCTGGTGGTCGCGGTGAACCTCATCCAGCTGTTCCTGATGGGGTTCTTCAGGAAGGAGGATTGACATGGCCTCGAACAAGATCGAAGGAAAAAAGCGGGCCGTCCTCAGCATCCTGGCCACGGCCATGATGATCCTGATCGCCGTTTTCGCGATGGTGCCCTTCGCCTTCATGTTCATGAGCTCCCTGAAGCCCGGCACCGAGATCATGCGCTACGGCCTGACCCTGAAGTTCGACCCCAGCATCTCCTCCTTTGACAATTACGCGGCGCTGAACACCTACCGGGACGGCGTCTACTGGCACTGGTACAAATCCAGCGCCGTCATCATGGTGCTGCAGACGGTGATCGGCCTGGTCCTCAGTTCCCTGGTGGGATACGGCCTGGCCATGTATCAGTTCAAGGGGAGGAATCTGATCTTCTCCCTGGTGCTGGTCGTCATGATGGTCCCCTTTGAGATCCTGCTGCTGCCCATGTACCAGATGATGATCCGGGTCAGGCTGATGAACTCCTACCTGGGCGTCATCATCCCGTACCTGGTGCCGCCCTTCATGATCTTCTTTTTCCGGCAGTACTGCCTGGGCATCCCCAAAGAGCTGCTGGAGGCGGGGCGGATCGACGGCAGCTCGGACTTCGGCATTTTCTGGCGGATCATGCTGCCCATCATGATCCCCGCCTTCGGCGCGATGACCATCCTGAGCTGCATGAACAGCTGGAACAACCTCCTGTGGCCGATGATCATCCTACAGACCGAGAAAATGCACACCATCCCCATCGGCATGGGCACCACCATCACCCCCTACGGAAACGCCTACGACGTACTGATGCCCGGCGCGGTGATGGCCGTCGTGCCGATCGTGGTCATCTACCTGTTCGCCCAGAAAACGTTCATCGCCGGCCTGACCGCCGGCAGCGTGAAAGGCTGACCGGTTTCTGCTTTTCCTCTATATTATACACCGCGGCCGTCCCGTGGTCCCGGCAGTCCGGACTGCCGGGACCATCTTTTTACACACAGATCATGCATAAAAGCTGCATCCGCCAATAAAGCAATGGACTTTTTCCTCATTCCGTGGTATCATGCAAAGTGGGTATGAATCGGAAAGGCGGTGGGTTCATGATTGCCACGCAGCAGGTCGTCCATCTGCTTACCCCCTGGCTGGGCAGCGCGCTGCTTCAGGTCCGGCCTCAGATCGCACTGGAAACGCAGCGGCGGCTTAATGGCTTTGTCTCCGCGCGGGACAGCGCGGCCACCCTCCGGGACAGCCTGGAAGGGCTGCTCTATTCCGCCGTGCGCGAGGCCACCCAGGGCGAAATGCGGGTGCTGCTGGACGACGGGTCCGTGGTCCGCATGGAGGCCGGCGATTTTCCCATCCTGGCGGACGAGCTTCTGTACCTGGTCTTTGACCAGTTCCCCACGGACGCCCACCACCTGATGCTGCTGCGGGATTTTTCCCTGCACGAAAACAGCCTGTCCGCCATCCGCGCGCTGTACCTGCGCTTCGCCGATTACGAGACCGAGGAAGAGCGCGCCACCCTCGCCCGCGTTGCCCGCCAGTCCCATCCCCCCTTCCGGTGGAGAGGGTGGCTGAAGGACGAATAAAACAGAACCCGCCGTTTCATGAAGTCTTCCGGTTTTTGACCATGCGGCCCCTCATCCGCTCAACGGGGCAGCCCCCATGATGCTCAGCGTCCGCCGGAAAAGCGCGGCGCATGTAAATACCCCATTCCCGACAGATCGTCATCAAGGAGGAAACCACCATGAAAAAGCTGACTGCCCTGTTCCTCGCGCTTCTGCTCTGTCTGAGCGCGCTTCCTTCCCTTGCCGCACAGGATCTGTGGGATTGTCCTCAGTGCGGCCAGACGGGCAACAGCGGCAAGTTCTGCCCCAACTGCGGCGCTTCCGCCCCCGCCAAAGACTGGGACTGCCCCCAGTGCGGCCAGACCGGCAACACCGGCAAATTCTGCACCAACTGCGGTCAGGCCAGACCGGAAGCGGCGCCCGCGCCGAATAACAGCGGTCATACTGATGATCTATATGATCTGGGAATGAAATACTACGACGGCAGCGACGGCTACGAGCAGGATTACGCGGAAGCCCTCAGCCTGTTCCGCAAAGCGGCCGACCAGGGGAATTCCGACGCGATCAACATGCTTGGCATCATGCACGAATTCGGGCGCGGCGTGAAGGAAAACCTGGAACAGGCGGTTTCCTACTATCAGCAGGCGGCCGATCTGAATAACGAGGTCGCCATGTGCAATCTCGGTTTTATGTATGAAAAAGGGCGCGGCGTAGAGCAAAGCTACCGGACAGCGCTGAAATGGTACGAAAAATCCGCCGAAATGAACCATGCCAGGGCGATGGACTGTCTGGGCCTCTTGTACGATTATGGAAACGGCGTGATTCAAAACTTTGAAACGGCCGCCACATGGTACCGGAAGGCCATTGAACTGGAATATGCCCCGGCGATGTGGCACCTGGGCGATCTTTACTATAACGGCGAAGGCGTAAAAAAGAATCAATATACGGCGTACACCTGGTATCAGAAGGCCGCTGATGCAGGAAACAGCCAGGGCATGTACCGGCTCGGGTACCTGTATGAAGTCGGGAAAGGCGTGGAGAAAGATTACAAGCAGGCGTTTTCCTGGTATCAGAAAGCGGCGGACCTTGATCACTCCGACGCCATGAACAGCATCGGCTTTTTGTATTACTACGGAAACGGCGTCAAGCAGAACTACAATCAGGCGTTTCTCTGGTTCGAAAAAGCAGCGAACGCAGGAAGCAGCGGAGGGATGTACTGCCTTGGTTTTATGTATGAATATGGATACGGTGTTTCCTCCAACGCCAAAAAGGCATTTTCCTGGTACCAGAAATCCGCAAACGCCGACAATGTCAACGGCATGTACGCGCTCGCGCTCATGTATCTGGACGGCCTCGGCACCGGAAAGAACAATATGCAGGCGGTCAACTGGCTCAAGAAGGCCGCGAACGGCGGACAGACCAACGCAATGTACAAGCTGGGCCAGATTTATGAAGAAGGAAGAATCGTCGCCAAGGACATCGACAAAGCGATCGAATGGTATACCAAAGCCGCGGATAACGGCCATGAAGACGCGAAGAAACGGCTGACCCAGATCAAACGGCGCTAAGGCCGGCCGCGGTCTGATCCCCCTCTTTGGCAAAGAAGGAGCTGTCATCATGAAAAAGCGGATCATTTGGGGCCTTGCAATGATGCTCTGTCTGACGGCGATTCTGCCCGCTTTTGCCGCTCAGCATCCCTGGGACTGTTCCTGCGGACAGACCGGCAATACCGGCAATTTCTGTCCCAGCTGCGGGGCTGCCGCCCCCAAACCGGACGGCGCCTGGAACTGTTCCTGCGGGCAGACCGGGAACACCGGCAACTATTGCGCCAACTGCGGGCTGCCCAAACCGGACGGCGTCCCGCAGACTCCGGAAGAGATGTTTCAGCAGGGGATGAATTATCTCAACGGAGCCAATGGCTTCCCGCAGGACTATCGGCAGGCCTTTACATGGTTTCAAAAGGCAGCCGGCCAGAACCATGCGGAAGCGGCGCTCCAGCTGGGTATATTATATGATAACGGGAACGGCGTCACAAAGAGCGAGCGGGAAGCGGCTGTCTGGTACCTCAAAGCCGCTGAACTCGGGAACGAATGGGGCATGGCATACATTGCCTACATGTACGAAATGGGCCAGGGCGTCAAGCAGGACAATCAGCAGGCTTTTTACTGGTATCAGAAGGCCGCTGACCTGAATAACCCGACGGCGCTGAACAACCTTGGGGTCATGTACCAGGACGGCAAGGGCGTCGCCTCCAACAACAAAGAAGCGGTTTCTCTGTACCGGAAGGCGGCGGAACTCGGAAACGAGTGGGCCATGTGCAACCTGGCGATCATGTATATTTACGGTCTCGGCGTCGAAAAAGACGGCGATCGGGCGGTTTACTGGCTTGAAAAATCCGCCGGTGACGGCCATGCCCGGGCGATGTATTATCTGGGGATGCTCTACGAGCAGGGCGACCTCGTCAAAAAAGACCTGGAAACCGCCTACGAATGGTACACCAAATCAGCGGACGCGGGATACGAAAAAGCCATCGAGTGGCTGAATCAGTTGTAATCCGAAAGACGGCAAAGCCTGACACGGATGCGTCCCCGATCCTGAAAAAGTATGATTCATTATCTTTATCAACGAGGTCATCACACATTTCATGGGTAAAATCATCGCGGTCGCCAATCAGAAGGGCGGCGTAGGAAAAACCACCACGGCGGTCAGCCTGGCCGCCTATCTGGCGGAGTTCAAGCAGAAAACGCTTTTAGTGGACAGCGACCCGCAGGGCAACGCGTCCAGCGGCGTCGACGTGCAGGCCGGCAAAAAGACGCTGTATGAAGCGCTGCTCCTGCAGTGCGAAATGGCCAAGACCATCGAGAAGACGGACATCAAAAACCTGTTCGTCTCCCCTTCGGATATCCGGCTGGCCGGGGCCGAGCTGGAGCTGGCCCAGGTGGACCGGCGGGAATACCGGCTGCGGGCGGCGCTGGCCCAGGTGAAGGACGATTATGACTTCATCGTCATCGACTGCCCGCCCTCCCTGAGCCTGCTGACCGTCAACGCCCTGACCGCGGCCCAGAGCCTGCTGATCCCCATCCAGTGCGAATACTACGCCCTGGAAGGCGTGACCGCCCTGATGGACACGGTGCGCCGGGTGCGGCACGGGACAAACCCGGCCCTTGCCATCGAAGGGGTGCTGCTGACCATGTACGACGGCCGCACCAACCTGAGCCTGCAGGTCGCCTCCGAGGTCAAGAAGCATTTCAAGGGCCAGGTGTTCCCCGTGATCATCCCCCGCAACGTGCGCCTGGGCGAGGCGCCCAGCCACGGCCAGCCGATCAGCCGCTACGACCCCCGTTCCCAGGGGGGCGCCGCCTACGAGGCGCTGGCCAAAGAAATCATCCGCAGAAACAAGGAGCTGTAAGCCATGAAGAAAACGGGTTTGGGGCGGGGTCTGGACGCGCTGCTGCCGGACATCGGCGGCGATGAAGGCGGCGTGCGCCAGATCCCCTTGAGCCAGATCGACCGCAACCCCGGCCAGCCCCGCCAGGCCTTCGACGACGACAGTCTGGCCGCGCTGAGCGAAAGCATCAAATCCTCCGGGATCCTGCAGCCGCTGCTGGTCACCGAAGAGGATACCGGCCGCTACACCATCGTCGCCGGGGAAAGGCGCTTCCGCGCCGCCCGCCTGGCGGGCCTGAGCGAGGTGCCCTGCCTGGTCCGGGACATGACCAAAGAACAGGTCATGGAAGCGGCGCTGATCGAAAACCTGCAGCGGGAGGACCTCAACCCCGTGGAAGCCGCCGAAGGCATCCAGGCCCTGATCGACCGGTGCGGCTATACCCAGGAACAGGCCGCCAAACGGCTGGGCCAGTCCCGCCCGGCGGTCGCCAATACCCTGCGCCTGCTCACGCTGGAGCCGAAGATGCTCGCCGCTCTGCGGGAAGGGAAGCTCAGCGCCGGGCACGGCCGGGTGCTGGCCGGCGTCAAGGACGAGGCACAGCGTCAGGCCCTGTTCCAAAGGGCCCTGGCGGAGCGCCTGTCCGTCCGTCAGCTGGAAATGCTGGCCGCGGACCCGCCGGCAAAGAGCGCGCCCGGCGCGCATAAAAAAACCGTCCCGGCGCTGCTGCCCGAGCTTTCCGATATGCGGGAACGGCTGCGCAGCGCGGTCGGCATCCGGAGCGTGAGCCTGAACGGCACCGCCAAAAAAGGCACCGTCACCCTGCGCTACGATTCCCCGGAGGAACTGGAACTGATTTACGCTGCCCTGGAAACACTGGAAGGCAGATAAACAAATATTTTATCAGGAGGTTGACCGTCATGAAGCAAATGCCCATTTCCATGTCCCAGCTGGACGCCTGGTCCAAAGCCTATCAGGTGGACAGCGGACGTCAGCTGGCCACCATGTCCCTGTCCCGCAACCAGCTCAGCGAGGTGGCCTACCGCACCGTGGGCGAAATGAAGATGCGCCACAAGTTCTCCCTGGAGATCAAGACCCTCCCGGTCACCAACCAGAAGCACTCCGGCCGCTGCTGGCTGTTTGCCGCAACGAACGTGCTGCGCGAGCAGATCGCCAAGGACCTGAACCTGGAAAACTTCGAGCTTTCCCAGTCCTATCTGGCCTTCTGGGATAAAATGGAACGTTGCAACTATTTCCTGACCGCCATGCTGGAAACCGCCTCCCTGCCCACCGACAACCGCACCGTCTCCTTCATCCTGCAGACCGGGGTGCACGACGGCGGCCAGTGGGATATGTGCGCCAACATCATCGAAAAATACGGCGTTTGCCCCAAGGACGTGTACGACGAGACCTACCAGTCCGAAAACACCGGCGACATGAACCGGCTGCTGAACCGCAACCTCAAGATCTGCGCCTGCAAGCTGCGCCAGATGGTCAAGGACGGCGTGGACGAGCCGCTGATCTACCGCCGCAAGTCCGAAATGCTGGGCAAGATTTACGGGTTCCTGTGCTCCTGCTACGGCGAGCCGCCCCGCGTATTCGACTTTGAGTACGTGGACAAGAAGGGCATGTACCACATCGAGCGCCAGCTGACTCCCAAGGCCTTCGCTGAAAAGTACGCCCTGCCGACGATTGAAAAGACCGTCAGCATCATCCACGCCCCCACGGCCGACAAGCCCTTCCACCAGACCTACACCATCCGCTTCCTGGGCAACGTGGTCGGCGGCAAGCCCGTCACCCACCTGAACCTGGCGATGGACGAGTTCAAGGCCGCCATCCTGCGCCAGCTGCGGGACGGCAAGGTGGTCTGGTTCGGCAGCGACGTGGGCCATTACGGCAACCGCGACAAGGGCATCTGGGACGACCAGAGCTACGGCGACGAGCTGC
>CAMJXZ010000084.1 GCA_946409855.1 uncultured Clostridia bacterium
GTACCTTGCGGATTTGCCGCCCGGGAGCCCTGAAAGGGCGACAGGCAAATCCGTTTTGGGGGGTCCCGCAGGGGGGACAAAGTCCCCCCTGCGTTCAGTTCACTTCAGGAACCCGTTGATAATCTGCTCCTCCGCTTCCTGTTCCGTCAGGCCCAGGGTCATCAGCTTGATGATCTGGTCGCCGGCGATCTTGCCGATGGCCGCCTCATGCACCAGCGCCGCGTCCACATGGTTGGCCTCCAGGCCGGGCACCGCCAGGATGCGGCCCCTGTCCATGATGATGGAATCGCATTCCGTATGTCCGGAGCAGGCGGCGCTGCCCACCAGCTTGGCGTCGAACTTCTGGAAGGATTCGTCCCGCGCCACCGACCGGGAAACCACGTCCGCGCTGCACCCTTCCCCGTTCAGGCGCACGGTGTAGGTGCTGACGGCGTTCTGCTTTCCGTGCGTCATCAGGCGTTCCCGCACCACCAGCCGGGCGCCGGCCGCCAGCTCCGCGACGGTCGTACGGCTGGTGTCGTCCACGCCCTTGATCTGCACCATCTCCATTTCGACGCTGCTGTCTTCCTCCTGGTACACCTCGGTCACCGGGTTCAGGATGCGCTTGCCCCGCCCGTCGCCCGAGCCGTAGTGCTTTTCCACATACCGGACATGGGCGCCTTTGCCCACGTAAAAGCGGTGGATGCCGTCGTGCTGGCTGTCCTGGTTGCCGCAGTTGTCGATGCCGCAGCCCGCCACGATCACCACGTCCGCGCCCTCGCCGATGTGGAAATCGTTGTACACCGTTTCCTTGAGCCCGCTCTCCGACATGACGACGGGGATGTGCAGGCTTTCGTTTTTCGTCCCGGGTTTGATGCGGATATCCAGCCCGCTGACATCCTCCTTGGAGGTGATTTCAATGTTGGCGGTGGACTGCCTGCCCACGGACTTGCTGTTGGAACGGATATTGTAGGCGCCCTCGGGCACGGTGTGGAGATCCGCCACCTCTTTGAGCAGCCGCTTCTGCACTTCATCCAGTTTGATCATCGTACCCTCACTCCTTTACCACGCTGCTTTTCCGGCATTCCGGGACGGAAGCGCAGGTCCCGACCAAACCGGGCAGCAGCGCGTCCCTGGGGCCCTGGGTAGCCACCCGGCCGTCCTTAAGCACGATCAGCTCATCGGCGATGTTCAGGATCCGCTCCTGGTGGGAGATGATCAGGATGGAACGCTGCGCCACGCTGGCCCGCATTTCCCGGAACACCTCGATCAGGTTCTGGAAGCTCCACAGGTCGATGCCCGCCTCCGGCTCGTCAAAAATGGTCAGCTTGGCGCTCCTGGCCAGCACGGTGGCGATCTCGATCCGCTTGAGCTCGCCGCCGGACAGGCTGGCGTTGACCTCCCGGTTGATGTACTCCCGCGCGCACAGCCCCACCCGGGACAGGTAGTCGCAGGCCGCCGCGACGGTCACCTCCCGCCCGGCCGCCAGCCGCAGCAGGTCCAGCACCTGCAGGCCCTTGAAGCGGACCGGCTGCTGGAACGCGAACGCGATGCCCGCCCGGGCCCGCTCGGTGACATTCCAGCCTGTGATGTCTTCCCCGTCCAGCAGGATCCGGCCGGAAATCGGCTTTTCAATCCCCGCGATCAGCCGGGCCAGGGTGGATTTCCCGCCGCCGTTGGGCCCGGTGATGACGATCAGCTTGCCGTCCGGCAAGGTCATGCTGATGTCATGGATGATTTCTTTGCTCTGTCCCTCGTCGCTGACCTGGAAGGAGATATTCTGCAGTTCCAGCATTCCGCAGCCGCCTCGCTTTCGTAAAAAACCTGTCCTTCGCGCGGCCGTCGTTTCCCCCGGCCGCAGATTGATCCTACCATAAAAAGCCGGATCAATCTTTGATCATGATCAATCTTTTGTCTTTTTTCTCCCGCCCGGCGCGGCCCGTCCCGGGGCCCTGCCGCGAAGAAGCCGCGTCCTCCGCCCGGCGGAAAGACACGGCCTTTATCATACCAGATTTTTCGCGGAATGTATACCGGAATTTTCCTGGAAAATACTTTCCTTTATGTCCGCCCCGCTGTTTCACGGGGCATCGTATCCTGAAGCGGCTTCCCGCCGTCCCGGACGAACGAGCACCCCGCGGGCCGGATACGGCATGCCGAAACCACGCGGCCCCTCTTCCGGCTTAGAAGAGAGGCCGCGGTATTTGATTCCTTCCGTTCTTACGCTTTTTTCAGCGGCACCCAGATGTACACGGCCATCTCTTCACCGCCTTTTTCCGGCGGGAGATAGACCTCGATGTCGTAATCGCCCGCCAGCGTGTATCCCTGCAGCGCCGGCAGCCACTCCGACCAGATCCGGGTATTGGTGTCCTGCAGCGTGGCGATCGTGCAGGGGAACTGGGCCCAGAGGCCGCCGGGGATCACCCGGGTCCCGCAGCCCGCCGGGATGTCCTCCCAGGGAAAATACAGGTCCGCGATCCAGTAGTCAAAGTCCTTGCCCTTCATGTCGATGCATACGCCGAAGGTGCCCATGACCGGGCGTTTCTCCCCCTGCGCCAGCCATTCGTCCCAGAATTTGGGGATTTCCTGATAGCTCGTGTCCGAATGGAACGGCCGCTTCACGCCGACAATGGTAAACGGCGCCTTTTCAATAATCTGATAATCCAGCATCGATCCGCCCTCCAGTGTGATTTTGATGTGCAGCGGCGCAAAGGATTTGAGCGGCGCGCCCGCTTCCCGCGCCTGGGAAGGAGCGATGCCGTGAAAGCGCTGAAACGCTTTGGCGAAGCTGTCCGGCGAGTCGTAGCCGTACCGGACGGCCACGTCGATCACCCTGCTGTCCGAAGCCGCCAGCTCCTGGGCCGCCAGGGTCATCCTGCGGGCGCGGATATACTCCCCCGCCGTCATGCCGCACAGCGCCCCGAAGATGCGCTGGTAGTAAAACGGGGACAGGCCGGCCTGTCCGGCGATCCGTTCCATGTCCAGCGGTTCCGTCAGGTTTTGTTCGATATAGTCCACCGACTTCTGAAATCCCTCAATCCAGCCCTGCATCGCGTTCCCCTCCTTCCGCCGCGCCATCAGTATACCATACGGGAAAAACAAACGCACGACTTTCCGTGCTCTCTTCGGCCGGATGTTTTCTTTTTTCGGTACGTCCGGCGGGAGCAAGAAACAAAAAAAGCCGCCGCGTGACAGATAGGATTTTTACGCATGGATGCAGAATAAGGATAGGAGCGCCGGCCGTTCAGCCGGGGAATCACACTGCGGCGGCAGATCGAAACGACCGGAAGGGCAGGGATCGGCATGGGATTGTTCGGACCCATCTGGGAAAGCAGAAACACGGACAAAATACGCAAGCGAATCGCAAGGACAGCCGATGACAGCCTGCTGGCCAACATCGCGCTGCGCTGCGCGGATCCGGAATTGCGGCAATCAGCCGCCAGGCGGATCATGAATCCCGGGATCAGGGAACGCACGATGCTGCAGGCCTGCAAAAACGGGGATACGGAGACGGCCGTGATCCTGCTGGGCAGCGGGTACGAAATGCTGGACGCCGCTGTCCGCTCCGGAGATCCGGCGCTTTTGTCCGTCCTGGCGCTTCGTACCGGGAACCTGGGCGAATGGGTCAGGGAATTTGACGTTCTGCTCACCGAGCCGGGTTATGAAGCGGCTGCGGCGCATTATCAGGAACTCAAACAGGCCGCCGATGAGGAGAAACGGGCCATCGCCCGGCAGAAGCGGAAAGAGGCGGAAGAAAAAAGGCGGGATGCCCTGATCCGGGATCCGGTCCGGACGCTGACAGCCGCTTCAGGCAAGGCATCTGAGAAAAAGCTCTGGAAAGAATGGTATGACCATCAGCTGTCCCTGCCGCAGAACAATCTTCTTTACACGATTGCCAATTCGATGCAGAGCCTGCCGTGGTACAGGTATTTTCCGTCGGGGGCGCTGGAAAAAATCGCTCTGTACGCCGCCAAGCCGTACGGCGGGGAAGGGCAGTTCCATACATCCGGCGCGGAAAGCGACACCCTGTACCTGCTGCAGACCCTGTATGACAGCCGGGAAGACCTCCGGGATGAAATCCCCCGCCTGGACGGCGCCTGGTTTTACAGCGGGGACCGGGCGTCCGCCGTCAACTTCGGGGACCATCATGAAGACTGGCTGGTCACCTTCGACGCCGTCCCGGCGTACCGGCTTTCCGTATCCGTATCCCAGGACCGGTGCGGGGTGCGCCTGACGGAATCGCCCTGGATCCCGGAAAACGAATGCCTCCAGTCCGGCGGGCATATCCTGGACGGGCGGTGCGCGTGCTTCCGGTGCGGAGCGATCGCCCACGACTGGGAGATCACAAAAAGCAGGGCTTCTGTCCTGAAGGTCTGCAAACGCTGCGGTTACAGAACCGGGACGCAGGATTATGCCGATTGAACCCGGGCGGCGGCAGGAAGAAACCGTTCACCCATGCATTCGGAACTTTGTTCCGGAAAGGAGCCTGAACACATGCGTCTTTTCTGTCAGCTCGGCTTGCACAGCTGGAACCGCTGCAAGTGCGTCAGGTGCGGCCTGCGCAGGGATACGGACCATCTCTGGAACGGCTGCAAATGCCAGGTGTGCGGCAAAACCAGGGATGAGGGGCACCGATGGAACGGCTGCAAATGTACCGCATGCGGCCGGACCCGGGACGAAGGCCATCTCTGGAAGGGATGCAGATGCCGGGTCTGCGGACAGACCCGGGACGAGGGGCACGACTGGGACGGGTGCCTGTGCCGCCGGTGCGGAAAAGTGCGGGACGAGGGGCACGAGACCGATCTTTCCCCGCTGACCGCTCAGATGCGTCCGGCCCATCGGGGGACCGCGCTGGAAACCGGGAAACCCCTGGAGGTCCGCTGTGTCCGGTGCAAGCGCCTGCTCCGCACCCTTGAAAAAGGAAAAGCGTACTGCCCCAAATGCCTCCATGAATTGAGCATCCGTCTGACGGACTGGGGCGGAACGTCCATGAAATATGAAGCGGTGTGCCCGTTCTGCGGATACCAGGACGCGTACACCGTGTCCGACAGCTGGTAACCGCCCGAGAGGAGGAAAACCATGGGATGGCTCTCAAAACTGCTGAACCGCGCTGACCCCGGCAAAAAGAAAAACACACCGCCTCCCCCGCCGCCGGCTGCCGCCCCCGTAAAAGCCGCGGATGCCGGCGCCGCTTTGGACCATGAGGCGCTGGTTAAAATCGCCACGGACAAAACGCAGGTCCTGCCCGGCCCCAAGCGGGACGCCATCGCGAAAATGACGAAGCCGAAGCCGCTGCTCAGGACCGCCCTGATCAACGGGCAGCAGGACAACGCTGAAATGCTCCGCGCTGCGTGCGACCGCTTTATGAATCTCCATCCGGCGAAGCTGGTTTTCCCGATGCTGGCGGACCTGTCGGACGACACGCGTCTGAAGGCCCGGACAGCGGCCGCCTGCTTCCTTTCCCCGATGGGGGTGCAGCGTCCGGACGCGCTGCGGCAGGCGCTGCAGACGACGGAGGACACGGCGCTGGTTCAGGAATTGTCCGGCATCTATTACCGGTTAGAGCCCCTCAGGGAAATCTGCAGAGCGCGGCTGAAAGAGCTGGCGGAAAATGAATCGGACCGGCTTGCCGGAACGCTGTCCGACCGCGAAAAAGCGGCGTATATCCAAAGCCCGGAGCGGTCGACTGCGCAGCAGACGGCGATGCTGAAGCAGATCCGTGACGACAGCGTTCTCGCGGATCTCCTGCCCTTCTGCGCAAAGGACGAGCGGCTGCTTAAGGCGGCGGCCGAAACCTTCCGGGACGGAGCGGCGCTGGCGGAAGCGGCGCGGGCCCTGGAGGACAGGCCCTATCACGCCGTCTATCCGACTCTTAAGAAGAAATGCGTCCAGTTCACGCCGTCATTCATCCTGACGGACCCCCGGGCGCCCCTGCGCCTGAAAGAGGAAGCCGTGTCCCTGGTGAGCGATGCCGGAACGCTCAGGGCCGCCCTGCACTTAAAGCCCATGAACGACAGCCTCCGTCTCAAAATCGCCGTAAAGCTCAACGACCGGGAAACGCTAACCGACCTGGCCCTCCGGGAATCCGGCGGCACGCTGCGGAAAGAAGCGATCCTCGCGCTGACGGACCGTGACGCCCTGCTGCGCGTCGCGTCCGAGAGTCCCAGTCTTCATATACGGTGGTACGCGGCCAGCCGCCTGGGCGACGGGGATCTGATCCGCAGGCTCGAATCCGGCACGAAACCGTACGCGAACGGCCATCGCGTGACGGTGACGGACAACCGGCCCTGGGAGCACTACTGCGAACAATGCATCCGCTGCGGGGCGGAATACGGGCATGTGGACGACTCGGAATCCACCAGGCATTTCGGAAAGCCGTTCAGCTCCTTCCCCTGCCGCCCGGATGTAAAGCCCCTCGGTTAAGCCGGCGCCGCGGTGCGGGCATCAAATAAGCATCCTCACCGGCAGCAAAAACCGTCCCTCTCCCGGGAAGCCGGCATCCCATCAAACGCAGCGGAGGACAGGAAAATGGACCTGCACGATTATGAAGATGTGGCTGAAAACTACGATCTGTACCTGGACGCGATGTACAGGGATGAAGACAATCATGCCGGCTTTCAGGCGTTTTATCTGGATTTTGCCCGGACATACGGAAAAGACGGCGTGATTGATATCGCGTGCGGAACCGGCGCCGTTTTACTGTATCTGGCGGAGCACGGGATCATGGCCGACGGGACCGATCTTTCGGAAGCGATGTGCCGGGTCGCGGATGAGAAGGCAAGGCGGAAAGGATTCAGGCTGCATATCTTTCCCGCCAATATGACAGAATTCAGAAGCGGCAGGAAATATTCATGCGCAATCATTGCGCGAAGCGGGTTCATGCATCTTCTGACCCCGGAACTCCAGCGGGCGGCGCTTTTAAACATCCGCGAGCACCTGACGGACGGCGGCATGCTGACCTTCAACACCTTTGATCCGAATCCTTTTTTTCAGGCCCGGCAGATGAACACGAAAGAAACGGACTATACTTTCCGCCTGGAATACACGAATAAACAGGGAAAGCACGAGAAAATATACAACGCCGTCTCCTACGATCCGTACACGCAGATCATGAGCGGGAACTGGAAGTTTGTCACGCTGGACGACAATGGGGCCGTCACGGAAGAAAGGGTCCGCCCGTTAAAAATGCGGCAGACATACCGTCAGGAAATGAAGTATCTCCTGGAGCTGACAGGATATGAGATTGCCGATGTATTCGGGGGATATCATCAGGAAAGCGCAAACGGATCCGCGAAGAATGTGATCTGGTGTGTCCGGAAGAAAGCGCTTTGAAGCAGGCGGGCGCAAAAAGCTTCCGGCATCATGCGGCCGGCGGAAGGAAAAGGAGAAACAAAATGACTGAATACAGGATTGTTGATCTGCCCAGAATCGCGATCATCGGCAGGGAAGGCTTATGCACGAAAGAAAAGAACGCGGTTCAGGATCTGTGGCAGCAGTTCAATGCCCATTTCAGCGAAATCACGGATCTCGGCATGAAAAACCCTGACGGTTCTCTGGTCGGTTTTTGGGGAGCCATGAGCGATGAAGCGATGACTTTCATGCCATGGACGGACGGCTTCTCGAGGGGCTTGTATCTGGCCGGCCTGGAAGTATATGAGGATACGCCGGTTCCGGACGGATGGGCAAAGTGGGTGATGCCGGCAAGGAAATATATCGTGGCCGATGTAACCCCGGAAAGCTATGGGGAAACATTCCGGAATGTGATCAACCGCCTGATTCCGGAACTCGGGATGAAACTCGCAGGCGCCGTCTGCGATTTTACCGACCCGGCCGCCGGGCAGAACAAACTGTTTTTCCCCGTAAAGGGAGCGGATTTGTGATGACCGCTCCCTGCGCATCATCCGCTGTCAGTATA
The DNA here is from genome assembly GCA_946409855.1 of uncultured Clostridia bacterium. Taxonomy (GTDB): domain Bacteria; phylum Bacillota; class Clostridia; order Christensenellales; family Aristaeellaceae; genus UBA4246. Next base: position 7,892 of record CAMJXZ010000084.1, read on the forward strand.
AAGAGCCATTGATCGCCTGCGAAAAGCCGCCGATACGCAGCGACCCCTCCGCTGTCATGCAGAGGGGCCGCTGCATCTGTCCCGGGCGTCCGTGCGCCGGGGATGATTTATTTCTGCGCCAGCGCCTCGCCCACCACATAGCCTTCCACCAGGCTGCGGCCCACGGCTACGCCGATGATGTACTCCGGGTAGTTGTGGGCAAAGAAGCTGCCGGAACAGTCGCCCGCCGCGTAGAGGCCGCTGATGGGCTCGCCCGATGTGTCCAGCACCTCCATCCGCTCGTTGATGCGCAGGCCGTCCAGCGTGCACTGCAGGCTGGCGCCCTGACGGCACCCGTAGAACGGCGCGGTCTTCAGCGGGATCATGCGATAGGCTTCCTTGCCGAAATCCTCGTCCACGCCCTTCTCGCACAGTTCATTGTAGCGCCGGACGGTCGCCGCGAAAGTTTCCGCGGGCAGACGCAGCTTGACGGCGAGCTCCTCCAGCGTATCCGCCTTCTGCACGATGCCCCGGGCTTCCAGAATGGCCAGGATCCTCGTCTCCACTTCCGGGCTGAAAATCTGCAGCCTTCCGCCGCTGTCGCTGGGAATGATGCGCGCGCAGCCGAACTGGTGGAACTGGGTCACGTGCTGCAGCCAGTCGCTGTCATAAACGGTGGTATACAGATGCCCCGGCTGCATAAAGCCGGCATGCAGGATAAAATCATACGGCTGGCTCTCATTGGCGAAGCGTTCGCCGCGGGCGTTCACCTTCAGCCAGGGCTGGCTGCCAAGGTGGAAGTAGCCCGCCTCGTCCCAGTTATGATCCAGCGCGGTCTGGTCCGGGCGGATGCCGCCCCGGTCAAAGAGCATGGCGGTGCCGTCCGGGTCTTTGTCCGCGCCGATCCACATGCCGGCTCTGATGCCGTCGCCGGTATTCAGGGCGCAGCCAGCGCTCTGTACGGTGCTGATCCAGGCGTCGGGGTTGATGGCGGCCAGCATGGCCTTGTTGGCGCTGTAGCCGCCGCACGCCAGTACCACGCCCTTCTCCGCGTTGATGCGGATATACCTGCCCTCGGGGGCGGTGGCGATGACGCCTGTCACGCGGCCGGCCTCATTCTGTTCCAGCTTGACCAGCGCGGTCTCATAGCGGATTTCACCGCCGTTGGCCCGGATGGTGCTGATCATGCTGTCAAAGCCGTAGCAGGCTGTCGACACACTGTACGCGTGCTCCGGATTGCTGTCCTGGAAGTTGTGCATGACCGCGGGCACATAGAAGGTGTCGTGTCCGCCGTGCCCGACGTCCCACTCCATATGCAGCTCCACATCGGGGTGCCAGTTCCGCACCAGGCTGTAATACCAGTCGACGACCTCGCCGCTGCGGTCTGCCCACAGGCGGATGAGCTTCTCATCGCACCGGTGGCTGGCGTATCTGCACAGCTCCGCCACCGTCAGGTTCCTGTCCGCTTTGGCCCCGCAGGCAGCGGCTTCCCGGGTCCCCAGCGCGCCGATCCAGTTGCGCTCGGTGGTAGAGGAGATGCCTTTGTCGATCACCAGCACATGTCCGCCCAGGCTGCTCGCCCGGGCCGCCGTCATCAGGCCCGCGTTGCCCGCGCCCACCACCAGGATCTGGACATGGAGCGTCTCCGCGATCTCTTCCTCGCCGATCTCCGGCGGGGTTCCCAGCCAGTCCGCCGGGCCCGTCATGGCCGGCTGTTCCTCCTGTACCGCCACATCGCCGCCCTCGATGATTCTGCCGCCGGAGGCCTGCCGGATGCAGTCCGCCACCGCCTCCTTGACCGCCCTGCTGGTGACGCTGGCCCCGGTCACCCCGTCAATGGCGCTGGACTGCGCCGCCATGACCTGTTTCTCCAGGGTTTTCACCGCCGCGCCGCCAATCGTTTCCGTCTGGCTGGACGCGTCCACCGCGACGCCGGTGATGCTTGTCTCGTCAAAGGTCACCGTGACCGTGACGATTCCTTCCCCAAACCCTTCCGCGGATGCCGTGTAGGTTCCGGGCGTGTATACCGCTTCGCTTTCAGCGAAGACCGGCGCGATGCGTGCCGCTCCCGCAGCCGCCGCGCCGGCGGCGATCAGCCCCGCCTTCCGCAGAAACTCCCGTCGATTCATGCCGTCCATGGTTCATCCTCCTTTTTATGCTGATATTACAGGGTATTATACCGGTTTCCGCGTGAAAAGTAAACAGGGTAAGACGCTTTTTCCGGCAAGGCGCCGCGGCGGGACGATGCGGCGCGCGGACGGGCGCTCCGCCCTTCCGTACGGCGCGGAGAACCGCGGGAAGCGTGCGGGCAAATCCCTGTACGCCCCCGGCGCGGTGACCCGGAAGCGGGAAAAATTTCGCGCCGGCGCGGGTGCCATCCCTCCTTCCCGCTGCGTATCAAACCGTGAAAGCGCTGAATCCGGCGCCGAGGAGAAAAAGACGCGAACGCGGAAGGTGAGGAAGCAGAATGGATACCCGCACGACGGAACTGATGCCCGAAGAGCTCGAACGGGCTAACAGCGGAATGTTTACCCCGAATTTATGCCGGATGAGCGCGTATGAAGACACCGGGGCCAAAGTCATCGCCCATTACCTCGTCAAGGACGAGTTCCTGTGTCGGGGTGAAAACATCGTTGAAAAATACGCGGACTCCGTGATGTTTTTTGCCGCCGTGAACGGTCACGCCCCCGGTTCGCCGGAAGAATCGCTCTTCCTGAAAAAGCACCATAGAGAACCGCGCACCCGCCGTCATCACTGATTGAGGCGGGGACAGAAACGCCCGATATAAAAAAACAGGAAACGGGAACACGGAACCGGGAAGAAACGGCGCAGGCGGCTTCCCCGGAAGAAGCGTTTCGTTTCCAACAGAATCATGCCGTCCAGGCATACCGGCTGTGATTTATTGCTCCCCAATTAATTCTTGAATTTCAAGCAGCGTACTGAGTAAGAGGGGCATGGAAAAAAGAAGCAATGACAGAGGGGGTGTGAGACAGGTAGTTCAGGCGATTCTGTACATTTGCTTCA
>CAMJXZ010000085.1 GCA_946409855.1 uncultured Clostridia bacterium
AGTGTTCAGGCTGTCACAGGATGAGAATGCATAATCCCCGATCGTTGTCACGCTGTCCGGGATCGTGACATCGGTCAGGTATTTGCAGTCTGAGAAAGCATAATTCCCGATGGCTGTCACACTGTCCGGGAATGTCACGCTCTTCAGGTTGTCACAAAGATTGAACGCATATTCCCCGATGATGACAATGTCCTGCGGAACAGAGTAATTCCGGGTATCATTTTTCATGGGATACCAGACCAGACGTTTATCTGTTTTACTGATCAGGGCATCATCTATCACGGCCAGAGCTGAATGATCCGGCGAAACCTGTACCGAAGTTAAACGTTCACAAAAACGGAACGGATTTACTCCGATGGCCGTCACGCTGTCCGGGATTGTCACGCTGGTCAGACTAATGAGAAATGCAAATGCATCATCCCCGATCCCTGTCACCGTTTTTCCGTCCAGTTCAGAGGGAATGGCCAGCTCGGAGGCAGAATACCCGGTAAAACCGGTAATCGTCGCTGTGCCGTCGTCGTTCAGGGTATACTTATAATCCCCGCTCTGATACACAGGGACCTCCTCTTCCGCCCCGGCGGGAAGGGTGAGCAGCAGCAGCACAGCCGCAAGCAGCGCGGACAAAACGAGATATTTCTGTTTCATGGGAAACCTCCTTGCAGATGACAGGGATTGGCGGATCAATCAATCAGCCCCAGCGTGATCAGCGCCTGCTCGATGCCGTCCTCCTCCATGGGGGCGGTGACCAGGTCGGCGGCCTGCTTGAGGGTCTCCGTGCCGTTGCCCATGCAGACGCCGGTGCCGGCGGCGCGGAGCATGTCCAGGTCGTTGGCGCTGTCTCCGAAGGCGACGGCGTCGGCCGGGTCGACGCCGAACACCCGGCAGGCCTCCTTCAGGCCCGTGCCCTTGTTGACCCCGGGGGGCGTCATTTCGGCCAGCCAGGACGTGTGCACCATGAAATCGAACACGCCGGCGAGCCGGGCCTCAAGAAGGGAGACGTCCGGGCCGTCGAACCGGCCCACCGCGGAGAGCTTCGAAACGTCGTCCCACCTGCCCCAGCGGCGGGAGAGCGGCTCCAGCGCGGGGCCCATCTCCCGGGCGAGCTTGTCGTAATAATCGGGGATCGGGAAACCCTCCCGGTCCACACAGAGGGTATCGACCCCCTCCAGGATCAGGAAAAAGGAGAGCCGCCGGGCTTCCTCCGCCGCCCGCAGGACCGCTTCGGGCGGGACCAGGCGGCTGAAGACCACCTCGTCCCCCTTTTCCAGCATCGCCCCCGCGCCGGAGACGATGCCGTCAAACCCGATGCCCAGCAGCCCTTCATGCCGGATGTAGCTGCGGCTGCGGCCGCTGCAGATCAGGGCCAGGTGGCCGTTGGCCCGCAGGCGCCGGATCGCGGAGACCGCGCTTTTCGGGATGTTGTTTTCCCGGTCCCAGAGGGTGCCGTCGATGTCGAAAAAGCAGATTTTCCGGGTCATGACCTGAACTCCAGATCCCACGCGCCGTCCGCCCGGACGCGCAGCCCCGCCCGGTAGAACACGCGAAGGGCGTCCACCATGTAGGAAAGGTCACGAACACCGGCGGTCTCCCAGACGGAGTGCATCGCCAGCTGCGCCAGGCCGATATCCACCGTGTTCAGGGAGACGTGGGTGTTCGAGATGCCGCCCAGAGTGGAGCCGCCCATCACGTCGGACCGGTTGACGAAATGCTGGACGGGCACCCCCGCGGCCCGGCAGATCTCGCCGAACAGGGCCGCGGAGACGCCGTCGGTGGTGTACTTCTGGTTGGCGCTGTACTTGATCACCACGCCCTGATTCATCAGCACGCGGTTCTGGGCGTCGTACTTGTCGATATGGTTGGGGTGGAGGGCCTGGGCGTTGTCCGCCGAGGCCATGAAGCCCGCGGCCGCGGCAGCCCGGACCTCCCCGGGGGCGGCGCCCAGCGCCTCGCCCAGGCGGGACAGCGTGTCCCAAAGGAGGGTGGAATCCGCCCCCTGCTTGGACTGGGAGCCGACCTCCTCGTTGTCAAAGAGGGCGTAGACGTTCAGATGCTCCGCGGTCCCGGCGGAAAGGAAGGCGGTCAGGCAGGTCCAGGCGCACTCCAGGTCGTCCAGCCGGCCGGCGGACAGGTATTCCCCCTTGCCGCCCCAGACGCTGGCCGGCATCCGGCTGTAGAGGTACAGGTCGTGCCCGGCCACATCCTCCAGTTTCGCTTTGACGCCCGCCGCCAGCTCGGCCAGCAGGGCGTTTTCATCGGCGTCCTCCCCCCACAGGGCCATCATGTCCTTCTGGACGTTGAAGGCGTAGCCGTCGTTGACGGCGCGGTTGAAGTGGATGGGCAGGTTCGGGATCACCGCGGCGTCCCGGCCCAGGTCGCACAGGCGGCTTTCAAGGCCCCTGTCCGTCCGGACCAGCAGCCGGCCGGCGACAGACAACGGCCGGTCCAGCCAGGTGGACAGGATGGCGCCGCCGTATTTTTCGGCGTTCAGGCGGGTATAGGGCTTGACCGACCGGTCCTCCATCCGCGCCTTGAGCTTGAAGGCCGGGGAATCCACATGGGAAGCGGTGATGCGGAAGGGGGCCAGCCCGCGTTCCGGCACCCGGAAGGCGATCAGGGAGGACTGGTTGCGGGTAACGAAATACTGCCCGCCCGGACGGACGGAAAAGGCCTCGTGCTCGTTCAGGCGGACAAAGCCCGCGTCCAGCAGCGCGCGCTGCGCCCCGTCCACCGCGTGGAAGGCCGTGGGCGAAGCGGCGAGATAATCGAGAAAAGGCTGAATGTACTGGCTCATGGGAATCTCCTTCCATATTTCTATATGATGAATGTAACGGTTCAGTCATGTGATGGTATTGAGGGGTGTAACTGTCCATTGCGAAACGTAATCCCCGAGTCCGGCGATTTATTCGCCGGATGGCGAAGCCACCCGAAGGGCGAGGGGATGAAGTGGAGTAATGGACATGGCGGGGGGATTGTCAAGGGGGCACACCCTTGACTGAAATCCGCAGTGACGGCATGTACGTCACGAGGACCAAATTGCGAAGCAATTTGTACCTTGCGGCATTTCCGCCCGGAAACCCAACGGGTTTCAGGAAATGCCGTCGGGGGGTCCCGAAGGGGGGTCGCAAGACCCCCCTTCGCTTCCTGTCAGTCCGCCGCCAGAAACCCAAGCAGGATCAGCATGCCGTCCGACCCGTCGGCCTGGCGGACGGTCACGGTGTGCTCCGCCCGCTCATCCGAGGTGTAGACCTCGGTGGCGGTGATGGCGTTGCCCCAGCCGCCCGGGAAGCGGCCGTCGATGGTGGCGGCGTAAACATCGTCCACGAAAATGTCATACCGGCCGCTCTTTCCGTCGATGGTGCGCTGGTACAGGATGCCCAGGGTGCGGAAGGACAGCTTGGCGGTAAATCCGCCCGCTCCCTGCCGGTTGACCCAGCCGCGCTGGTAGTGCCAGCAGGTGGCGCCGGTGCCGGAAACAAAGGTGCCCTGGTCCTGGGGGATCAGGCTGTCCCCCGTATAGAGGCGGGGGCTGTGGTAGGGATCGGCCGTGACGGGCGGGGCATCAAAGGGCGCGGGCTCCGGCAGGCTGTCCCGCCGGGCGTAGACCCCGTTCAGGTACCGCCAGAGGATCTCCCCCGTCATAGCGTGGCCGACGGCGGAAGGATGCACCGTGTCCCCGGACAGGACCTGGGCGGAATACGTCCCTTCCTTCATGGCGGCTTTGATGACGTTGATCTGGCTGACCATGGGCAGGCGGTACGCCGCGCCCACGGCGGCCTGCGTCTGCTGCGCGGTCGCCCCGTTGGTCTGCCCCATGAACAGAAGCAGCACCGCGGGACGGGGGTCGCATTCCAGCAGCCGGCGCACCAGGCTGTCGTAGGAGGCCTTGAAGAAGGGTTTGGAGCCGTCGTCGTTGACGGCAAACTCCACCAGCACCACGTCCGGCTTTTTGATCGTCACGTCCCGGCGCAGCCGGTGCACGCCCAGGTAGGAGTCCGTCCCGCCGATGCCGGCGTTGATGAAGGTCACCTTCGCCTGCGGAAAGCGGTCCGCCCACCAGCGGCGGAAGATCTCCGCGTAGGCCAGCCTGAAGGGCGCTTCCCCGTCCCGGCTGCCGCCCGATATGGTGCCCTCGGTGATGGAGCCGCCGATCACCGCCACGGTGACGGCCTCCCCCCGGTCCGCCTTGCGCATGACGGCCGCCAGGGCGCTGTCGTCGCAGGTATCCCACGGGACGGCCTCTTTGTACAGCGCGTCCGTCAGGTAGCCGCTCAGCGGCGGCAGGTCCTCCTCCGCGCGGGCGGGCAGGGACAGGCAGGAAAAGCAAAGCGCCATCGCGGCCAATAGAGTCAGGCATTTCATGGGGATGTCTCCTTTCTGTGTTTGAAAGCTGCGTCTATCATACCATATTTTTCCCAGGATGGACAGAGTAACGGAGGATAAAATCAGGGGCTGGCGCATGGCCGGAAAACATTTCCGCCCGTCTTGACATTGTATCGCTGCAGCGATATAATCAATGCAGGAAAGAAGGTGTGCGCGATGATCGTTTATCACGGTTCGGATCACATCATAGAAACGCCCCGATATAACGGAAGCAAAAGGACCAATGATTACGGATACGGGTTTTACACAACCGAAAGCATCGACCTTGCAAAAGAATGGGCCTGCAGCGAAAACCGGGACGGATACGCCAATATGTACGAACTGGATACCGAAGGGTTAACGATCCTTGAGCTGAACGCTCCTGAGTACAGCATCCTGAACTGGCTGGCCATCCTGACCAGATACCGCAGTTACTGGCAAAGCGGCAGCATCGCGGAACAGGCGAAGGATTATCTGCAGCGGCATTTCTTCATTGATCCCTCGCCGTACGACATCATCATCGGGTACCGCGCTGACGATTCCTATTTTTCTTTCGCGCAGGATTTTGTTTCGGGCACGATCTCCCTGCGCAAATTGTCAGAAGCGATGCGGCTCGGGAAACTCGGGGAACAGATCGTGCTCAAAAGCAGGGAGGCGTTTCGGCATATCCGTTTTACCGGCGCCGAGGCGGCAGACGCCGAAACCTATTTTGTCAGGAAATCCATCCGCGACCGGGATGCGCGGCGCGCCTACCGCAGCACCAGACAGACCGCCGATACGATCAGCGAACTGTACATGCTGGATATCATGAGAGAAGGGATGATCCATGGCGATCCGCGCTTACGATGAAAATTACCTTGCCGGGGCGCAAAGGATCCTGGGGGACGCGGTGGACTTCGCCGCCGTCACGCTGGGCGTTGAACCGAACGTTTTCGGAAAGGCTTTTTCCGTTTCGGATGTTTCCAAACAGTTTGCCGCCGGGAATCCCCGCTATGTCGCCGGCATGAACGGCTGTGAACTGGCCCGAAGGGTGCTGACTGAAACAGGCGTCCCGTTTGCGGACAGGGAAGACGTCATGTTCCTCGACAAAAGCCCGGAATACTGGGCGGGGTGGGCGCTGGCGTTCTATCAGTGGTACAGCGGGCATTCCTTCACAGACATACTGAAGGCGGTGCCGCTGGAAGACATGATCCGCATGTACCCGGCCTGCCACGAAATGGATATCCTGCAGTTTGCGGAACGCATGGAGAAACAGATGAAAGCCGCTTTCCCTCAGACAAAGCTGCGCCTCCGGCGGGAAACCTGCGGCCTTTCCCAGGCCCGGCTGGCCGCCGACGCCGGCGTCCCCCTGCGCCAGATTCAGCTTTTTGAGCAGCGGCAGCGGGACATCAATAAAACTTCGGCGGAAACGCTGCTGCATCTGAGCAGAGCGCTGTACTGCCGGATGGAAGACCTGATCGAACGGTAACGGGATGGTCCTGATTTGTCCTGATTTATACCCTTCCTCCCGCGTTTCCCCAAAAACGCGCATACGGCCCGCCGGAATACCCGGCGGGCCGTATGCGCGGCGCGGTTTCTTACGCCATGGAAACAAACTCATACCCCGCGTCCTCGACGGCTTTGCGGACGGCTTCTTCCGGCACGTCCCTGCTCATTTCGATGACGGCGCAGGCCTTTTCGTGGCTGGGGGCGGCGCTGGTCACGCCGTCCAGGGCCTCCAGGGCCTTCTTGACATGCATTTCGCAGTGCGGGCACATCATGCCTTTGATCTGAGCGGTTTTGGTCATTTTGCGTTCCTCCCTGAGTAAATTCTGTATCTCCTCAACGGCCCGGGCAAAGGCCTGCGCGTCCACCGGGTCCCTCGCCCGGTCCCGGGCAGGGTCCCTGAGGCGCAGCAGGTTCAGCCGCAGCGCGTTGGATACGACGAAAAAGCTGGACAGGCTCATGGCGGCGGCGCCGAACATGGGGCTGAGCTCCCACCCGAACAGCGGGTAGTACAGCCCCGCCGCCAGCGGGATGCCGATCACGTTGTAAAAGAAGGCCCAGAACAGGTTCTGCCGGATGTTGCGCAGCACCGCCCGGCTCAGGCGCACGGCGGCCGGCACGTCGGACAGCCGGCTCTTCATCAGCACCACGTCCGCCGCGTCCACGGCCACGTCCGTCCCCGCGCCGATGGCGATGCCGGTATCGGCCCGGGTCAGGGCCGGAGCGTCGTTGATGCCGTCCCCCACCATGGCCGTATGGCCCAGCTCCCGGAGCCTGCGGACCACGGCCTCCTTGCCGTCCGGCAGGACGCCGGCGATCACCGCGTCCACCTGGGCCTGCTGCCCGATGGCGCGGGCCGTCCGCTCGTTGTCCCCCGTCAGCATAACCACCCGGATGCCCAGGCCCTGCAGTTCCCGGATGGCCTGGGGGCTGTCCTCCCGGATGACGTCGGCCACGGCGATCAGCCCCAGGACCGACCCGCCCCGGGCGAACAGCAGGGGCGTTTTCCCCTGGGCGGCCAGGGCTTCCGCCTGGGCGGAAAGCGCCTCGGGCACGGCGCAGACGCTTTGGATGTAAGCAAGGCTCCCCCCGGTCAGCTTTTCGCCGGATCCGTCCACCGCGGTCAGCCCGCTGCCCGGCAGGGCCGTAAAGCCGGTGACCGCCGCCGGGGCGGTCCCGCGTTCCGCCGCGCAGGCGGTGACAGCCCGGGCCAGCGGATGCTCGGACAGCGTTTCCAGCGAAACGGCGGCGGTGAGCAGCGCTTCCTCCGGGACGCCCTCCGCCGGCACCAGGTCGGTGACCGCCGGGGTACCCTGGGTGATGGTGCCGGTCTTGTCCAGGGCGACGATGCGGGTTTTGCCGGTCTGCTCCAGGGACTCGGCCGTCTTAAAGAGGATGCCGTTCCGGGCCCCCACCCCGCTGCCCACCATGATGGCCACCGGGGTCGCCAGCCCCAGCGCGCAGGGGCAGGAGATCACCAGCACCGCGATCCCCCGGGACAGGGCGAAGGAAAAGGGTTCCCCCGCGATCAGCCAGATAACCATCGTCAGCGCGGCAATGCCGATCACCACGGGCACGAAGATCCCGGACACCCTGTCCGCGATCTTGGCGATGGGCGCCTTGGTCGCCGCGGCGTCCGACACCATGCGGATGATCTGGGACAGGGTGGTATCCGCCCCGACCCGCGTGGCCCGGCAGACCAGGTACCCGCTCCGGTTGATGGTGGCGGCGGAAACCGGGTCGCCCTCCTGCTTGTCCACGGGGATGCTCTCCCCCGTCAGGGCGGATTCGTCCACCGCCCCCTCGCCCCGGACCACCGTCCCGTCCACCGGGATGCTCTCCCCGGGGCGGACGGCGAACAGGTCGCCGGGCTGCACCTGTCCGACCGGCACGGTCTCTTCCCGGCCTTCCTTCAGCAGCACGGCGGTTTTGGGCGTCAGGCGCATCAGGCTTTTGAGGGCGTCGGTGGTGCGGCCCTTGGCCCGGGCCTCCAGCATCTTGCCCACGGTGATCAGCGTCAGGATCATCGCGGCGGATTCAAAATAGAAGGAATGAAGCCCGCGGTGCAGGGCGGCGGTATCCCCCTGAAGGGCCTGCGCCGTCATCTGATAAAGCACCGCGGCGCTCCAGACAAAGGACGCGGCGGAGCCCAGGGCTACCAGCGTGTCCATGTTGGGGGCGCGGTGCAGGAGGCTTTTGAACCCGCTGATAAAGAACCGCTGATTGATGACCATGACGACCGCGGCCAGGATCAGCTCCGTGAGCCCCAGCGCCAGGGGGTTATGGGCCAGGAACGCCGGCAGCGGGAACCCCCACATGGTATGGCCCATGGAGATATACATCAGCACCAGCAGAAAAAACAGGGAGACCAGCAGGCGGCGGACCAGCTTCGGCGTTTCCCGGTCCGTCAGGGCGCTTTCCGCCTCCGCCGGGGCGGCCGCCGCGGCGCCGCCCTTCAGGGACGCGCCGTACCCGGCCTTTTCCACCGCGGCGATGATTTCTTTCGGGGCGGCGGAGCCCTCCACGCGCATGGCGTTGGTCAGCAGGCTCACCGCGCAGCCAGTGACCCCGGGCACGGCGCTGACCGCCTTTTCCACCCGGGCGCTGCAGGCCGCGCAGCTCATCCCGGTGACATTGTACTGTTCCATGACGGCGCTCCCTCACATCAGCCGGCCGATGGTATCGGCCAGCTCGTTCATCGTTTCGTCCCGTCCCTCCCGGATGTCCCGGGCGACGCAGCCGTGCAGGTGGGCGCGCAGCAGCTCCAGGTCGAAGGCCTTGAGCGCGGCCATCACCGCCGAGGACTGGATCAGGATATCGTTGCAGTAGGCGTCTTTTTCCAGCATGGCCTGCAGGCCCCGCACCTGCCCCTCGATGCGGCTCAGGCGGTGGGCCAGGGCCGTTTTCTGATCGTCGGCGCGGCGGGTGGTCTTCCCGCAGGCGCACGGTTCGGATGATGTCATAATAACCTCCGGATGTTCGGATGTGACAGATATTATATCGGAAAGAAACGGGACCCAGGGGGCACCGCGGCGGGCGGCATACCCCCGCGGGGTATCTTTCCGGGAAGGATTATATACCCTTGGGGGGTATTTGTCAAGAGAAACGGCGGGGATTTTCGGTGAAAGACGGGTCGGCCGGACCCGGAGAAAACCTCATCCGGCCCGCTGTGCGGTCCACCACCGGGGCCTGCCGGCCCGTTGTTCGGTGAAAACTACCCAGGGCCTGCCGGCCCGTCCTCGCTGAAAACAGGCCACTGGCCTGTTTTCCGGGCGCTGCGGACCCACCGGACAGTTTTCCGGGCCCTCACAACCCCCATGGGGAAGGCTTTTGGCGGGCCCGCTGCGCCCGGGAAAATGTCTTGTGAACGATTTTCAGCAAAGTACGGACCGGCAGGCTCCGGCGGTGTCGGGTGAAAGATGTGACGGATGAGGTTTTTCCTTTGCATGAGCCGCATTTTTCCCGCTGTCTCCGCGTTGCGCAGCGGGCAAAACCGGGCTATAATGGAACGCGGAAAATTTTTTTGATTTTTTTGATTTTTTTCTGTAACGAAACGGCGCTTCACGCGTCTAATCGGTGAGTCAGGCGGAAGGGAGGTGAGAAAACGTGACGCAGGACCGGAACGAGAAACTGTACGAAGCCTGTTACATGCGGGTGTTCTCCTACGCCATGACCCTGGCGCGCGACCGTGATCAGGCGGAGGAGATCACCCAGGAGGCTTTCTTCCGGGGCTTCGCCAAACAGCGCAGCTTCCGCGGGGAAGCGGACGAGGTCACCTGGCTGTGCGCCATCGCCCGGAACGTATTCCTGGATGAAAAGCGGCGCCAGAGCAGACACGAGCCCATGCCCGAGGAACTGCCGGATACCGGCAAAGGCATCGAGCAGGGCGCTGCGGACAAGGATTCCTCCCTGCGCATCCACATGGCGCTGCACCATCTGGAAGAGCCCTACCGGGAAACCTTCCAGCTGCGGGTCTTCGGGGAACTGAGCTTCCGGGAAATCGGGCTCGTTTTCGGGAAGACGGAAAACTGGGCCCGGGTCACGTATCACCGCGCCCGGCTCAAATTACAGGAAAGGATGGGTGAAACATGAAAATGGAATGCGAAGTGATCCGCGACCTGCTGCCGCTGTACGCGGACGACGCCTGCAGCGAGCAGAGCCGCTTTCTGGTGGACGAGCACCTGGCCGAATGCGCCGATTGCCGGGGCATGCTGCTCAGGCTCAGGGAAACCTCCATCGAAACCAGCCTGCAGACCGAGAAAAACACCGTCATCGAGTACGGGGCGAAAAAGTTCAAGCGCCGTTCCTCCCTGGTGGGCACGGTCATCGCGGGGGTGTTCATGATCCCGATTCTGGTGTGCCTGATCGTCAATCTGGCCTCCGGGCATTCGCTGGACTGGTTCTTCGTGGTGCTGGCCTCCCTGGGGGTAGGCGCGTCCCTGATCATCGTGCCGCTGATGTCTGATGAAAACAAGGCCCTGAACACCCTGGGCGCGTTTACCGTGAGCCTCATGATCCTGCTGGCGGTGACCTGCCTGTACAGCCGGGGCACCTGGTTCTGGATCGCCTCCGCCGCGGTGCTGTTCGGGCTGGCGGTGATCTTCCTGCCCTTTGTGATCCGGGCCAGACCGGTCCGGGCCCTGATCGGCAGCGGCAATCCGCTGCTCCTCGTGCTGGGGCTGGATGTCACGCTGTTCGTCCACATGATGAACATGATCTTCGCCCGGCGGGGGTTCGGACCGGGCAACGCGGTGCTTCTTCTGGGCACGATCGCCGGCATCGGCATGACCGCGCTTGAAATTTTAAGAAAAAAGTAACTGTTCAGTCAAAGACTGAACAGTTACCGCAGGGGGGTCTTGCGGTCCAGTGCCTGCCGGCCCGTTCGTCGGTGAAATCGTGCCACCGGCACGATTTCCGGGCCCTCCTCACCCC
>CAMJXZ010000086.1 GCA_946409855.1 uncultured Clostridia bacterium
CGCGGTCCCGGACGACATCGACTTTGAGTTCAACCCCGTGGGCAACACCACCGAGGAGAAGCGCGCCGACCTGATCATGAAGACCACCGGGTCCATCCTGCAGGCCTTCACCGGCGGCATCCTCTCCCCGAAGGCCGCCGCGGAGGAGCTGCGCAAGGCCGGCGCCCAGTACGGCATCTTCCAGGCGCTCACCGATGAGCGCATCGCCCGCATGGACGATTCCACCGGGGCCGAGTTCGACGAGCTCGGCATGGAGCCCCCGGAGCCAGAGGCCCCCGAGGCCCCCGCGGCCGCCGGTGAGGTGATCTGATGCCGTATCCCGTAGATCTCCTCCCGGATCCCCTGCCGCCGCTGAACAGCCCCGAATACGTTGAGCTGTCCCGGAAGATCGCCCGGCATACCGGCGCGGCGGCCAAAGCGCCCCGCACCTTTTCCGAGGTCCTGCGCAGGCGGGCCGAAAACCGATACCGCAGCATGATCAGCCGCATCTTCCGGGAGCTGGACCTGGCCATCCGCCAGGCCCCCACGGCGGAGGCGGTGCAGCAGGCGATATCGGCTTTCCTCGTTTCGCCCCGGTTCGATTCCATGTGCCGCCAGGCGGCCAGCCAGATGGTCACCATGCTGGCGGTCGGCCAGAAAGCCTCCTGGCGGGAGGCGGCCGCCGCGTCCTCCCAGGGCCGCAGGATCTACAAGGCCCTCCAGCAGGAGCTGCGCTCCACCTCCATCGGCCCGGCCATCCAGTCCGCCGTGACGGAGAACGCCAACCTGATCAAGACGGTGCCGCGCACCCTGGCCAAAAAGTTCACGGCCCTGGCCGAAAAGCGGCGTTTTGAAGGGGTGAGGCCCGAGGACATCACCAAAGAGATCAAGGCCTCCGCCCCGCGCCTTACGAACACCGAGGCCCGCAGGATCGCCCGCACCGAATCGGCCAAGGCCTCCACGGCCCTGATCAAGGCCCGCAGCGAAAGCCTGGGCCTGGACTTTTACACCTGGCTTTCCGTGGGCGACGAGCGGGTGCGCTCCTCCCACCGGAAGATGAACGGCATCCTGTGCCGCTGGTCCGATTCGCCGAACCCGGAGGCGCTTTTCCCCGGGGAGGACAGTCACAATTCCGGCGGCTGCTACGATCCCGGGTGCATCTACAACTGCAGGTGCAGGGCGCGCCCGGTGCTGGACCCGGAGGACATCGATTTCCCGGTCAAAGTCCACGTGTCGGGGAGCATCGAAAGCATCCCGTCCCTCAAAGCGTTCCGGCAGCGCTTCGGCCTGCCTGAAGAGAAAGGAGACTGATCCATGAAGCAAACCAAGGAACAGCCGGCCGAGGCCAAGGTCCCGGAGACCGCGGCCCCCGAGACCGCGAAGCCCGCGAAACCCGCGAACGCCGCGCAGGTGTTCGACCTCGACCACAGGCAGCCGCTGTGCATCCTGAACGGCAACCGCCTTGTCTACTCCGGCCCCGCACCCAGGAAGATCACTTTGAACTTGCCGCTCAATAGCGGCATGGAGGTGGAAAAATGAGCGATATCCAGCATGCCAACGAACGCATCGCCGCGGCCCTTGAAACGATAGCCGGCAAAACGTCCGCCCTGCCCGACGTCGACGCCGGTGACAACGGCAAGGTCCTTGCCGTGGACAGCGGCAAGTGGGCGGCCAAGACGCTGCCGAAGGAACTGCCCGCCGTCACTTCCGGCGACGACGGCAAGGTGCTGATGGTGGTGGACGGGGTGTGGACCGCCGTCGCGCTCCCGGCCAGTGAAAGCGACGCGGCCCCCGCGGACGGGAGTGATGGCGAGTGAAGGCCTATTACGGATCCCGCCTTTCCGACAACCAGACCCTGACCCCGGAGGGGTACCTGATCTGCCTCAACGTGCCCATCGCCCGGACGGGCACCCAGCGCTATCTCCGGTACGAGCTGGGCCTGGAGGACGATCCCAACGAAACGGTGGACGTATTCCGCACCGAGGAGGAGGTCTTCTCCCCCGCCACCATCGCGTCGTTTGAGGGCAAGCCCGTCACCGACGAGCATCCGCCGGACAGCGTCACAAAGGACAACATCACCGCCTTCGATTCCGGCCACGCCCAGAACGTCCGGCGCGGGACCGGGGACGAGGCGGACATGCTCCTGGCCGACCTGTTCATCACGTCCCCCAGGCTCATCGAGGCCATCCGGGACGGCAGGAGGGAAGTCTCCTGCGGCTACGACTGCCGGTACGAAGAGTCCGGCGGCCGTATTTTTCAGCGGGCAATCCGTGGGAACCACATCGCGGTCGTACCGGCCGGCCGCGCTGGCCACCGCGTTGCTATAAAGGATTCTGCCACTGAGCAGACAGAAAGGGATGATAAGACCATGGCGAACAAACTTAGCAAGCAAAAGTCTCTTCTGGCGCGCCTGTTCTCCCATGCGGTCAAGGACATGGAGCCCGACGAGGTGGCAGACGCCATCGAGGAACTGAACCAGTCCGCCGACGAAGAGGCAGCCCCCGCTCCCGCCCCGGCTCCCGCCCCGGCTCCCGCCGCCGACGAGATCACCCTGGAAGGCCTGATGGCCGCGGTGAAGGAACTGGCCGGCAAGGTCGAGGCCCTGTGCGCGGCTCATGACGAAGAGCCCGCCCCCGCTCCCGCCGACGAGGAAGCCCCCGCCCCCGAGGCCGAAAAACCCGCGGACGAGGATCCCCTGGAGAAGCTGGCCGGCGAGCTGGCCGCCGTCGCCCAGGCTGAAAAGCCCGTGGACGAGGAAGCCGCCGTCACCGTGCCCACCGACGAGCTGCCCGAGACCACCGACGAGGACGGCCCCGAAGCCGCTCCCGAGACCCTGCCCGAGAATCCCATCTCCGGCGCGGATAAGGCCATCGCCGCGCTGACCGCCATCCGGCCCGTGATCGCCGCCCTGCCCAAAGAGCAGCGCAAGGCCGCTTCCGACGCCGCCGCGGCGGAGATCCGCAAGCTGATGGGCCGGGACGCCAAGCCCCGCCGCAACGGCTACGCCGATCTCAGCTCCGTGGTGCGCCAGGCCGGCAAAGCCCGCGCCAAGGACGGCAAGCCCGCCGACCAGGGCAAGATCGGCATGAGCATCATGCAGAGCCGCAACCCCCACTACAAAAAGTGAGACAGGAGGAATAAAGAAATGGCTGGCAAAGCAATCGGCAAGACCCTCCCGTTCGGCTACCGGGGCAACGTGTCCCGCACGCCGGACACCGTGATCCAGTCCTACACCAACGTAGGCACCGACAATATCCCCTACGGCGCGGCCGTGATCTATGACGCCACCAACAAGGGCGTGCGCGCCGTCAAATCCACCGATTCCACCGCGTCCGACCTGATCGGCATCGCCGTCCGCCACATCGGACAGCCCAAGGCCGACGCCCCCACCGGCTGGTATTACGCCCCCGGTGAGGCGGTTGACGTACTGGTCCGCGGCTCCTGCACCGTGGAGCTGAAGGCTGTGACCGGCATCGCTCCCCGCGGACAGGTCTACGTGGATCCCACGGACGGCGAACTGACGTCCGTTTCCACCAGCAACCTGGCCCTGCCCAACACCAAATTCTCCACCGGCGAGTACGACGGCGCGAAGATCGCGGAAGTCAGCATCCTCGCCCGGTCCATCTAAGTCAGGAGGTACGGTAAAATGCCCAACAAATTTCCTGTGATGTCCGTTCCCGTGACCGACGGCCTGCCAAACGTGATGATGATGGACGCCGCGTCCATCTCCGGCGGCATGGCTTTCCTGGTCGGCGAGCTCGAAAAGCGCGACGAAAAACTGCATGAGCCCCTTACGTCCATCACCTGGCCCAGGGATATGCCCGTCAAGACCGGCGGCGGCTGGGTGGATTCCGTGTCCGTGTTCGACGTCAGCTACGCCACCTCCGGCGGCACCAACGACGGCCTGATCGCTGGCGAGACCAACGACCTGCCCATGATGCAGGCCGACATCTCCAAGGACACCTACAGGGTGCTCCAGTGGGGCCACATCCTGTCCGTGCCGCTGATCGACCAGCAGAAGCTGCAGAAGATCGGCCGCAACCTGGACGAGATCCTCAACAAGGGCCTGCACCTGGCCTATGACAAGGCCATCGACCGTTCCGTGTACACCGGCATTGCCAAGGCCGGCACCCACGGCCTGGTCAACGACCCCAACATCACCGCCGTGGTCGCGGATCCCCATACCCTGAACGGCACCGACACCGAGTGGACCGGCAAGACCCCGGATGAGATCCTGGCCGACGTCAACCGCCTGCTGCTTGGCACCTGGACCGCGTCCGAATATGACCTGTCCGGCATGGCCAACCACATCCTGATGCCCCCGGCCCAGTACGCCTACATCGTCAAGACCAAGGTCGGCGTCACCGGCGACAAGTCCATCCTGCAGTTCCTGCTTGAGAACAACATCGGCAAGAACCAGGGCGTGGAAGTCGTCATCGCCCCCTGCCAGTACTGCGTGGGCGCCGGCACCGGCGGAGCGGACCGCATGGTCGGCTACTGCAACGACGTAGACCGCGTCCGCTTCGACATCACCGTTCCTCTGCAGCGCATGCTCACCCAGGCCAGCGCCCGGGATATGGCCTACCTCACGCCCTACGTGAGCCAGTTCTCCGAGCTGCAGTGGCCTTACCGCCAGCACGCCATGTACGTGGACGGCATCTAACAAACAAGGAGGATCTATGGCTGTCAGGGTTTTCTGCGATCGGGCGACCTTCGAACTCACCGCGCCGGACGGCGAAAAAATGAAACTGCTTCCGCTGGGCTTCGGCGAGGTCCCCGACAAATTCACCGGGGACATCACCTTCCGCGTGGCGGTTGCCTCCGGCGCGATCCAGGTGTTTGAGACCGCCAGGCAGGGCGACCGGATCGAAGAGGCCGCCCACGCCCCCAAAGCCGCGAAGGCGGCAAAGCGCGCAAAGGGTGATGCCGAATGATCTTCGGGATCACGCCTGAGCAGGCCTACGCGATCGCCTCGAACATCCGCGACGGCGACAATCCCTCCTACACAGTCGCGGATTTCCGCCTCGCCATGCCGGCGTTCACCGAGGAGATGATCTCCGACGAGCAGCTGGCCCCCTACGTGGACCTGGCCCTGTCCGTGGTCCTGGAGGCCCGCTGGCATTCCTGGTGGCGCGAAGGCATGAGGCTGTTCATCGCGCATTTCGTTTCTCTCTTCCTCATGTTGCCCGAAGCGGGCGCGACAAGGGAAGAGATCGTCAACGCGTCCAAGGTGGGCGGCTCCGTCTCCTCCAAGACCGTCGGGCCGGTCTCCGTCTCCTACGACAACACGCAGGCGACGGGCGACCTGACGGGCTGGGCGGCCTGGAAGCTGACCTCCTACGGCACGCAGTTCGCCACCCTCGCTCGCATGCTGGGCAAGGGCGGCATGTTCATCCGCTGAAGGGAGGCATGGTTATGGGCGTATCGGTTTCGGGCGAAGGCCTGGGCAGGATCGCCGAGGGCATCGCCTTCCTCAAATCCCATAAAGTCCGCATCGGCATCCCGGACGGTGGCGGAGGCGAAAGCGACGGGCTTTCCAACGTGCAGCTCGCTTTCATCCTCACCAACGGAAGCCCCGTCAACCATAACCCGCCTCGCCCCTTCCTGGAACCGGCCCTCGCGCAGCCCAAAACGCAGCAGCAGATCGCCCGGCATATGAAGGCCGCGGCGAAAGCGGCGCTGGAGGGCGACACGGGCGGCGCGATGGACCAGATGCACATGGCCGGGCAGGCCGGCGAGGACGCCGTCAAGGACTACATGGCCTCCGGCGCTTTTGCCCCCAATTCCGGCTTCACCATCAACGGCGGCTGGATGCGCAACCGCGTCAGCGGCAAGCCCTTCCACGCGGATCCGAAGGGATCCTCCAAGCCGCTCATCGATACCAGCAACCTGCAGGGCTCAATTACCCACGTGGTCGAGTAAGGAGGGACAAAAATGGCGCTGATGCCCGAAGTACAGTTCCTCGTTGCCGACCCCGACCTGGGCGCGCAGCGCTTCACCGTTACCCGGAAGACCGGCGCGTGGCAGGGCGGACGGCTCGTGATCGACCCGGAGACCGGCACCGAAACCATCGATGCCGCCGGCGTCATCGTGCCGCCGCAGCCCGAGGAAATGGACCGCTTTCCCGAAGGCGAACGCCATAAGGACCTGAAAGCGGTCTACACCCAGACCATGCTGCACATATCCGACGGCGATTCCGTCTCCGACAAGATCACCTGGCACGGCGCGTCCTACAAGATCGTCCGGGTCGACCGCTGGGACGACTGGGGATTCTGCGTCGCCTACGCGGCAAAGGAGTGATGCATATGGCGGCGCTTACGCAAAGGCAGCTGGAGGACCTCTTCTGGCGGGCCGCGATCCTGTGCCTCGGCCTGGATCCGGACGATCCGTCCGAAGCCGTACAGAAGCGGGTTCGCGTCAGCTGGCCCCAGTCGGACACCGGCAACAGCACCTGGGGCAGGGACGAAAACGTGGTCTTCCTCCGCGTCGCTCCCACGCCCGACGATTATTCCCAGCTTAAGGACATCGAACACGTCTATGACGACGAAGCGGATACGCTGACGGAGCGGGTGACGTACCACCGCTCCTTCTCGGCCAGCTTCGTCTGCTACGGCCCCGACTCCCTGGAGGACGCGGACCGCATACGGGTCGGCATCCTGCGCGACAGCGTGCACACCGTGCTCAAAAGTCAGGGCGTGGCGATCAACCCCGCGATCCGCGATCCCCTCAGGCTGACCGAACCTGACGAATCCGGCGACTGGTGGGAGCGGTACGACGTCACGGTGAATTTCTACGCGCTCACCACCCGCGAATACGACGAGGGCATGATCACGTCGCTTTCGGGCAATACGATCATCCCGAACGAATGACTCACTACAGGAGGTTTTTAAAATGGCGAACCTTAAAATCGACGATATTGTGAATGTCGTCGTTTCCACGGCTTCGGCTGTCGCCCCCCGCGACGGATTCAACGTCGGCCTGATCCTCGGCAAGACCGTCGGGACAGGCATGTCCGCCGCCAACCGCACCATCGTGGTTACCGGCCTGGACGACATGATCGACGCCGGCTACGCGTCCACCGATCCCGAATACCTGGCCGCGGCGATGTATTTCGGCCAGACCCCCCGGCCCTCCAAGCTGGTCGTGGGCCTGATCGTCACTGACGAACCCTACGCCGACGCCCTGGCCGCCTGCCGCGCGTCCAACAGCGACTGGTATGCCTGCTACATTGCCACCGCCACCGCCCTCACCTCGGCGGAGATCTCTGCCGTCGCGGCCTACGTGGAGACCATCATCGCCTCCTTCTTCTTCGAGGACGGCACCGCCGCGGACATCACCAGCGCCACCACCGATATTTTCTCGGTGCTCAAGGGCCTGGGTTACCGGCGCACCTTCGGCCTCTACTCCGGCACCCGCTACGCCGGCGCGGCCGCCATGGGCTTCGCCATGGGCGCCAACGACGGCACCAACAATTCCGCCTTCACCATGGCCTATAAGACCCTGGTGGGCGTCACCCCCGACGACCTGACCGTGACCCAGGTAGGCGTCCTGCAGGGCAAGAACGCCAACTACTACGTCACCCGCGGCGGGGTCTACAACGTGCTCGAAAAGGGCGTCACCGCCTCCGGCGACTGGTACGACGAGGTGATCGGCCTGGACGGGCTGGCCTACAACATCCAGCGCAACTGCATGGACCTGCTGGCCTCCACCCGCACCAAGATCCCCTACACCGACGCCGGAGCCATGCAGTTTGTCCTGGCCTGCAACGCGGCCTGCGCCGACGCGGTCCGCACCGGCTTCCTCACGCCCGGCGTGTGGAACAAGGCCCAGGTGCTGGACCTGGAGCCCGGCGATACCATGACCGCCGGATACGTGTGCCAGGCCGAGAGCGTCGGCAGCCGTCCGGCTTCCGAAAAGGCCAACCGCATCTGCCCGCCCATCTACTGCTGCGTAAACCTGTCGGGCGCCATCCATTCCGCGACCATCAAGGTTGACGTCCAGTAAAGGAGGAATCGAGAATGAACCACAGCACTTATAGCTTTGCGGACGTCGTATTCGTGATGTCCCACCCCGCCGTCGGCACGGTGACCATCACCGGCGAGGGCGTCGGGTCCATCACCGTTTCCCGCTCCACCGACGTCACCCAGCACGACCTGGCCGCCGACGGCTCCGTGATGGTCTCCAAGATCCTGGCGAGCAACGGCACCATTGCCCTGTCCGTCCAGCAGACCTCCAGCGCCATGAAGTGGCTGAAGAAGTGGCACGACTACATCCAGGTCGCCCCCACCGAGGAATGGGCCAAGGCCAGCGCGATCCTGAAAAATCCCGCCCTCGGCGAGACCGTGTCCATCACCGGCATCAGCCCCCAGAAGCACGCCGACGCGGCCTACCAGGCCGCGGGGCAGCAGGTCACCTGGAACCTGATGGCCGTGGAGATCGCGGGCTGAACGCCCCGCGCGCAATTACCCCAAACGACGAAAAAATACGGGAGGTAACGCCCCATGCCGGCAGAACTTTACACTGATATCACCGTAGGTGAAAACACATACGCCATCAAGCGCTTTGACGCCAGGACGGGCCTGAAAATAGCCCGCCTGGTGATTGCGAAAGCCGCGCCGATCATCCCGCTCCTCGACAAGGGGGCGGAGGACCCGAAGGCGAAAGCGAAGGGCAAGCCCAAAGGCAAAACGCAGACCGGGCAGAACGCCGCGGACGCGGATCCGGACAATAACCAGGTCTACGGAGCGGTGGGAGCCATCCTGGATTCCCTCAGCGACGAGGACCTGGATATGATCATCGACAAGTGCCTCAGGGTCTGCTATGCAAGGCTTCCCGCGGGCCTCCAGCCCGTCATCGACGAAACGGGCAATTACGGCGTGGAAGGCGTCGAGTACGACATGGGGCTTACCCTCCGGCTTTGTTTCGAAGCCATCAAGTGGGGCGCCTCCGATTTTTTCGCCGGAAACGGCTCGCTTTTGAACCTGTTTCGGAAGTGAACTGGATCGTCGCCGAGCCGGCCAACTACGACGCGTACCTCTTCGCGCCGGTGGTGGACGGCATGTGGCGGCAGCATGAACTTTGGGACGGCACGTACACCCTCGGGGACCTCCTGGACGCCCATGAGGTCCTCGCCGTCCGGTCCGAAAACGAGCGCCGGGCCAGGGAACAGGCAAGGCTCGAATCAGAATTGCGGCACGGGAGGTGATTTGCCGTGGGTGACCAGGAATTCCTGGTAGACGTATCGTTCAACGTGGACGAAGGCGGCGCGTCGGCAGCGCAGGGCGCGGTCGAAGGCCTTGAAAGCGCCATACAGCAGCTCGGCGAGATCCTCACCCAGGCCGCGGAGGTCCTCAAGGGCTTTTTCGACAACCTGACCCAGGGCTCAGAGTCCGCAAGCGAAACGGCCTCCGCCATGGGCGACGCGGCGGGCGCCATCGGCGAACTGTCCGCCAGCGAAAGCGAGGCGCTGGGATCTTCCCAGGGCCTGGCGGACGCCCTGAACAGCGCGGGGGAAGGCGCGGGATCCGCGGCCGCGGCCGTGGGCGAATTCGGCGGGGAGACCGATGAGGCCGGTTCCCTCGCGCAGCGTGCCGCCGCCAAATTCCTGGAGGCGGACGAGGCCGCCCAGATGAAAAAAGCCTCCAAGGGCAAGGACAATTTAAAGCAGCTGGAAAGCCAGATGCAGAAAGCGGCCGGCGCCGCCAAGAAATTCGCCGCGGCCGCCATCGCGGCCATGGTCGGCTCCTCTTTCTCCAAAACCGTGAAGGACGTGGTGGACTTCAACCGCGGCCTTGCCGACGAGGCGAAGGCCCTTAAAATGTCCACCGAGGCCGCCAGGGCGCACCTGATCGCCCTGCAGGTCATGGGCAAGACCGCGGCCGACATCAAGGACAGCGCCAGCCTGCAGGCCGTCTACAAGGATTTGACGGCCCTGGGCAAAACGCTGGCCCTGCCCGAGGCGGCCAAGGGCGTCGACGGGATCCAGAGGATCGGCGACAGCCTGATGCAGCTCAAGGTGGTCGGCCAGTACGCGCTGCAGTGGATCTACTACAAATTCAACGAGATCGGCGAAGGCCCGCTGGCGCAGCTCAGGGACAACATCACCGGCATGCGGGACTGGCTGGCCGGCAACATGTCGAACATCGCCACAGGCATCGGCAAGGCCTTCGCCTGGGTCACCCAGATCATCAATTCGGTGATCACCGTGGTCAAGGGCATCGCGCAGGCCATCGACAGCCTGCCGCCCTCCATCAAAACAGCGGGGGCCATCGCCCTGGCGGTCATCGCGGCTATCCACTCCAAAGCCTTCCTGCTCACCGCCATCGTCGGCGCGATCCTGCTCCTCGTGGACGATTTCGTCACGTACATGCAGGGCGGGCAGTCGGTCTTCGGCGGCTTCTGGGGCGCATGTATCGAATGGGCCCAGAAGGTGCAGCCCTACGTCGAAGAATTCGTCCATTACTTCGATGCGGGCCTGAGGGCCATCGGCGAAGCCATCAAATGGCTGGCCGATTTCATGGGCGCGGACCTGCTGGTGGCCATCGGCCTGGTATCCGCTGCCCTCTGGGCCCTGTCCGCCAACCCGATCATCCTGATCATCTCGGCGGTCATCGCCCTGATCGCGGGCATCGGCTGGCTGGTGGAAAACTGGGACCTGGTGCAAGCGAAAGTGGCCGAAGTATGCGGGGCCATCGTCCTGTGGCTCCTCCAGGCTTGGGAGGACATCAAGGCCGCCTGGGACGGCGCGGTAGCCTGGTTCGGC
>CAMJXZ010000087.1 GCA_946409855.1 uncultured Clostridia bacterium
AGCTTTCTTCCTTCATGCCCAGCTCTTCGATGCGGCGCTGCAGGACGTCCAGCCGCTCCTCGCGCTGGCTGCCGCCCACGAGCTCGCCGATGCCGGGCACCAGGATATCCACCGCGGCGACGGTCTTCCCGTCGTCGTTCAGACGCATGTAGAAGGCCTTGATATCCTTGGGGTAGTTGTAGACGCAGACGGGGCGGCCGAAGTGCTCCTCGGCCAGGTAGCGCTCGTGCTCGGTCTGCAGGTCCATCCCCCAGTGGACGGGATATTCGAACTTTTTGTCCGCCCCGGACAGGATGTCAATGGCGTCGGTATAGGTCACCCGGGCGAAGGGGCTGTCCTTGACGTGGTTCAGGCGCTCCAGCAGGTTCTTGTCCACAAACTGGTTGAGGAAGGCCAGTTCTTCCGGCGCGTGCTCCATCACGTAGGAGATGATATAGCGGATCATGTCCTCCGCCAGGGCCATGTCGTCAAACAGGTCCGCGAAGGCGATCTCCGGCTCGATCATCCAGAATTCGGCGGCGTGGCGCTGGGTGTAGCTCTTTTCGGCGCGGAAGGTGGGGCCGAAGGTATAGACGTTGCGGAAAGCCGCGCAGAAGGTTTCCACGTTCAGCTGGCCGGACACCGTGAGGCTGGTGGGCTTGCCGAAGAAATCCTGGGTGAAATCCACCTGCCCGTCCGGCGTTTTGGGCGGGTTGGCCGGGTCCAGCGTGGTGACGCGGAACATCTCGCCCGCGCCCTCGGCGTCGCTGGTGGTGATCAGCGGGGTGTGGACGTAGACAAAATTCCTTTCCGCGAAGAAGGCGTGGATCGCCTGGGCCGCCAGGGAACGGATGCGGAAGACGGCGTAGAAGGTGTTGGTGCGGGGGCGCAGGTGGGCCTGCGTGCGCAGGTACTCAAAGGTGTGGCGCTTCTTCTGCAGCGGATAGTCCGGCGCGCAGAGGCCGACGACCGTCACATTTTCGGCCTGCACTTCAAAGGGCTGCTTGAGCTCGGGCGTGAGCCTGAGCTTCCCCTTCACCTCGATGGCGCTGCCCAGGGTGATCCTGGTGATCTCGGCGTAACCGGGCATATCGCCGCTGCAGACGACCTGGAGGTTCTTAAAGAAGGTGCCGTCGTTCAGCTCGATGAAGGCGAAGGCGTTGCTGGAGCGGACCGTGCGGACCCAGCCGGTCAAAGTGACGGAAGCGCCGTCTTCGGGCGTTTCCCGGTACAGCGTGCGGACAGAAATACTTTCCATGTTGCATACGACCTTTCTGATGAATAGAGTACAGGGAGCAGGAAAACCGCTTTCCGGAGCGTATCGCGCGGGATGTTTTTCGAATCATCCGGCGGGATGGGGCTGCAGCATCCGGTATATCGGATTCAAAGACGGATTGTGAAATGATTTGGAAGACGAATCTTATCCGGAATATCGGATCTTTTACAGAAGCTTAATATATTAGAAAGATGAACCTCATCCGTCACGCCTTCGGCGCGACACCTTCCCCAACGGGGAAGGCTTTTGGCTGCCTGCCCATCCTCGTAAAAAACAGCACACTGTGCTGTTTTCCAGGCAATGTGAATCCCCTGAGGAAAAGACTTTTGGCCTGCCAGTCCGTCCTTTGTTAAACAAACCCAGGACCTCCAAAAACCTTCCCCTATGGGGGCTGTGAGGGCCCGGAAAATGATCCGGTGGATCATTTTCACCGAACAGCGGGCTGGCAAGCCCCGGTGGTGGACCGCGCAGCGGGTCGGATGAGGTTTCATCTCACTATTTCCCCGGACTGTTTTCCGGGCGCTCAGAGTTTCACTCCGGGGCCTAACTGGCCTGCCTTTTGTTAAACAAACCCAGGGTCCTACAAAAGCCTTCCCCTCTGGGGAAGGTGGACCGCGCAGCGGGCCGGATGAGGTTCATCTCACTATTTCCCCGGCCTGTTTTCCGGGCGCTCAGACCCCCGGGGCCTGCCGGCCCGTCCTTCGGTGAAAACTGTCCACTGGACAGTTTTCCGGGCCCTCAGGACCCCATGACGCTGTCTTCCAGGGCCAGCTTGCCGATCATCGCGGCGCCGATCGTGCCGGCTTCGTTGCCCAGCTTCGCCAGGCAGATCTGGGAGTAGGGCAGCGTCTTGTACAGCAGATACCTGGGCACCTTTTCCCGCACCCGGTTCAGCAGGAAGTCCCCCGCGTGGCTGACGCCGCCGCCCAGGACGACCATGTCCGGGTCCAGGAAGGTGATGATGTTGTGGATGCTCATCGCCAGGAACTTGCAGTATTCGTCGAACACTTCCACCGCCGCCCGGTCGCCGGCCTTGGCCGCGTCGATCACGGTCTTGGCGTTGATACGGTCCGGATCCCCTTCGGCCCGGCGGAGCATCAGGCTGTCCTGGTAGGTGACGCAGGCCTGCCTGGCCATGCGGATGATGGCGGTGGCGCTGGTGTATTTTTCCATGCAGCCGTTGTTGCCGCAGTTGCATGGAACGCCGTTCATGTTGAGGATCATGTGGCCGATCTCGCTGCCGATCCCGTGGGCGCCGGACCAGGGCCTGCCGTTGATCACGATGGCGCCGCCCACCCCTGTGCCCAGGGTGATGAAGACGGAGCTCTTGGCGTCCTTGGAGACGCCGGAAATGCTCTCGGCGTACCCGGCGACCGTGGCGTCGTTGTCGATGGCCACGGGCAGGTTGATGTACTTCTGCATCTCTTCCTTCAGCGGGATATTGTGCCACCCCAGGTTCGTGCAGAAAACCACGTTGCCGTCCCGGTCGGCGTAGCCCGGGATCCCGATGCCGATGGAGGCCAGGTCGTCGATGGTGAGCTTGGCGTTGTTGGCCGCCTGCATGACGCAGCCCGCCATATCCCGCACGATGTCCTGATACGGGCGGGACGCGAGCGTTTTGGCGTAGGCCTGCGACAGGATCTTCCCGGTCCCGTCGACGATGCCGGCTTTGATGTTGGTGCCCCCCAGGTCAATTCCGACGTAATACATGATGATGCCCTCCCGTTTATGCTGTAGGTTCGGTCCCCTTCTGGGTAATCATATCGTTCAGCCGCCGGTCCAGCTCCTGGGCGGCGGAATACCCCATCCGCTTGAGGCTCAGGTTCCGGGCGGTCACCTCGATGACCACCGCCAGGTTCCTGCCGGGACGGACCGGCAGCACCACTTCCGGAAGGCGGACCCCCATGATGCTGGTGTACCGGTCCTGGACGCCCAGGCGCTCATAGGCCTTTTTCTCCTGCCAGAGCTCCAGGTGGATCACCAGGTCGATGGACTTGGTGCGCAGCACCGCGCCGATGCCGAACATGGCCCGGATGTCGATGATCCCGATGCCGCGGATCTCCATGAAGTGGCGGATGGTCTCCGGCGCTTCCCCTGTCAGGCGGTTTTCGTTGACGCGGCGGATGTCCACCACGTCGTCCGCCACCAGCTGGTGGCCGCGCTTGACCAGCTCCAGGGCGGCCTCGCTTTTCCCTACGCCGCTTTCCCCGGTCAGCAGCACGCCGATCCCGTAAACGTCCAGCAGGACGCCGTGCACCGTGGAACGGGGCGCCAGCTCCCGGCTCAGGTAGTTGATGGCGTTGACGGAAAAGCGGGTGGTGACCCAGTCCGTCCCGTAGATCGGCACGTCGTGCTCCTCCGCCAGGGCCTTCATCTCATCCGGCGGACGCATCCCGCGGCAGATGATGATGCAGGGAATCGGGTAGGTGAAATACTTCTGAAGGCGCTCCAGGCGGACATTGTCCTCCAGCTCGTCCAGATAGCTCATCTCCACCTTGCCGATGACCTGCGGCCGCTCGTAGGCGAAATGGGCGTAATAGCCCGCCAGCTGCATCCCGGGGCGGTTCAGTTCCGCGGAGGCGAAATCGAAGGTCTTCCGCCCGGACGGAGACAGGACGGAAAGATTCAGTTCCCGGACAAAATCATCTGCGGAAATCATGCATCCGCGCTCCTTTCCTTATTTCGCCCTGGCGGGGACAAACTCCTGCAGCGCCCCGACCCCTTCTTCGTAGCCGTTCAGCAGATAGGGCGCCTTGGTATCGTACAGCACCTCTTCGATGGCGCCGGCGGCGTCCGCCCCCAGCACCGCGTATGGCTGGTAATAATTCACGTTCTCATCCTCGGACAGGCGGCAGGGAATCAGGTTCGCCCGGCTGCCCAGGAAGACGCCGTTTTCGTCAAAGGAAAGGGCGTAGGAAAGGATCATCGTGTACTTGACCGATTTGGCGACGCCTTTGCGGGTGGTGTTCAGGCGGGCGTTGCCGCCGAAGACGAAGTTGCCCAGGGAATAATACACCGGCACGCCTTCCACCACGCCGTAGCCCTGCAGGCAGTGGGGGTGGTGGCCGATCACCAGGTCGCAGCCGTAGCGGATGAAGGCCCGGGCCAGCCCCAGCTGGTAATCGTCGTGGCGCTTGTCGTACTCCACGCCCCCGTGCATGATGCCGATGATGGCGCTGCAGTTCTGGTCCCTGAGTTCCTTCATCGCCTTCTGGATCACCCCCAGGTTATTCCAGAAAAAGGAGATGTAGGCGCTGATAAAGCCGATGCGGATGCCGTCCTTTTCGTACACGAAGGTCTGGGACCCGTACTCCGAGCAGGCAAACCAGGGGATGTTCTGTTCGTTCAGGACGCGGACGGTATCCTCATAGCCGGGGGTGCCGTAATCCCCGATGTGGTTGTTGGCCAGGGACACGGCCTCCACGCTGCCGGCCTTGAGCACCTCCGCCATGCTTTCGTCCCCGCGGAAGCTGTAGGTTTTCTTGGGGACGGTGTAGTAGCCGTCGTTGGTGTTGTGCAGGGTGCCCTCAAAGTTGGCCACCGTCAGGTCGTCCTGCTCCAGGATGTGCTGCACCCGGTAAAAGGGGTAATCCGCCCCGTACTTCTTCACGTATTCCTCGATGGTGTTGTCCTTGCCGTGGTCCGTCTCGTGGCAGGCCAGGGTGCAGTCCCCCAGGAAATTGATGACGATCTTGGAAGCCTCGTCTTTTTCCTCCGGGAAGACGGCGCGGATATCGTGATAATACTGCGTATCGTCCACAAACTCCCCGGTGCCGTCCGCCCCGTGGGCGTTTTCGACGGCCTCCCGCGCGAAATGGAGCAGCGGCAGCAGGTCGTCCTCCACCGGCTCTTCCAGTACCACCACGCCCGGCAGATCCGGCGGATCCCCCAGCGCGATGCCGCTCAGCAGCACCGTCAGGCAGATCAGTGCCAGCCCCGCTTTCAGCCGTCGTGTTTTCCTCACCTGCGCAAGCCTCCGTACGTAAATAAATGCTCAGAGTAGTATTGTACTCGTTTTGATCCGCAATGTCAAACGAAAGAGAAGGAATTTACGCGGGGCCCGCAACATTCAGCCGCGGTGCGGAAGATACCGCGCTTGTTTGTCCGTGCAGGGGGATCAGGAGGGAACCCTCCCTCCTGGTCGTCCATGATGAGGCAGTTTATAAGGAAACGAGGACAGCGCGCTGTATGCATCGGGGACGTACGGGAAGGATGAGGGGAGAAACCTCATCCGGCCCGCTTCGCGGTCCACCTTTCCCATAGGGGAAGGCTGATCATCTGGCCTGTTTCGCAGTCCACCGCCGGAGCCTGCCGGCCTGTCCTCGCTGAAAACAGGCAACTGGCCTGATTTCCGGGCGCTGCGGACCTACCGGCCTGTTTTCCGGACGCTGCGGACCCCAGTGGGGAGGGCTTTCGGAGCCTGCCGGTTTACAAGATCTCCCGTCACCAGGCCGTCCCTTATCTCTCCGTTTTCCCCCGCATGGCCCTCATCAGGCGTTCCTCGTCGTATTTGACCCGGTAGAGGTTTTTGGCGCTGCAGCCGGCACGGCCGCCGCCGGCGCAGGCGCAGGCGCAGGCACAGGCGCAGGCGCAGCTGTGGCCGCCGCCCGAACGATGGTGGCTGCCGGAAGAAGAAGGCCTCGCGGGATTGATAATGATCGACGTCCCATGGCTCCTGTGCACGGGGCCGCCGAAGCCGCCCCGGTAATGCCGATTCACTTTAGTCAGGAGCACGAGCAGCATCACGAAGATGATGGACGGCACGATCAGCGCTAAGAAGGCCTCAAGGTCGTCGTCATCGTCGTCTTTTCCGGCGGAGGTCGCGGGCTGCAGGGTCTTTTCGTCGTAGCGGATGGTCACGACGGCCTTCTGGCCCTTGTCCAGCGCCCCTTCCCAGTAATAGTAGCCTTCCTTCTGTTTGGGGTTCCCGGTGGCCTCCAGCACGCCCTGCTCGTTCCAGCGCATGATAAAGTGCTTCACCTTGATATCGTTGAACCAGCCGGGACCGAACTTGAACAGGTACTGGCCGTCCTGATGGCTGCACAGCCAGGACTGGTGCACCTTGAAGGCAAAGCGCACCGTATCGCCCGCGTAGTATTTTTTATCCAGGTCGACCCGCGCGAACGCTTCGCTCCCGGAGCCGGTCACTTTGAGGGAACGGATGTTGTCCGTCAGCGCCTCAAAGCCGTCGGCGTGCTTGTTGGCCAGGCCGATTTTGACCCAGGTCAGCGGGCCTTCCGTGGTGGAGTCCAGCACCGTCCAATCCACCTGATAGGTGATGTCCGCGCTGGCGTCCTGGCGGACGTCCACGGTGACATAGTAATTCTCGATCACGTCCAGGTCGGCCAGCGCCCCGGAGGATACCAGCAGCGCGCACAGCGCCAGGATGATCAGGACTGTCTTTTTCATGGATGATCCTCTCCTTTCCGCGCGTCCAGCTGGCAGATCAGCTGACGGGACGCGGATACCGCCCGGATCTCTTTGCACCGGGGAGAATCCCACACGGCGTCAAAGGAATCCGTCAGCATATTGCCCAGGCTTTCGTTCAGCCAGCTCTGGCAGGGGACGATCTCCCCGTCCGGGGCGACGGCCATGTTGCTCAGGCACGCCCCGCAGGTGGGCGCCTGGGTGGCGCCGGCGGCGGCGAGCTCCTCGTCCGTAAACAGGCCGGGGGTCGTGAAGCTGAGCTCCAGCCCGTTGTCCGCGCAGAAGCGGAAGGCCTCCGTCAGGATGCCGAGCAGTTCGGGCTTTTCAAGCGCCAGGCTCCGGGAGCCGTCCGTATCCGCGTTGCCGGTGGGGATGAGGCCGGAGCAGGTAAAGTATTGGACGCCCGTATCCATGAGGGCGCCGAGGGTCTTCACATAGTCCCGGTTGAGGCTGCAAAGCGGGGTGTTGACGCTCAGGTTGATCCCTGTTTTGAGGGCGTTTTTGATGCCGTTCATCGTATCGTCAAAATGAGGCGCGCCGACGAGCCTCTCGTGAATCTCCCGGTCCGACGAATAGAGCGTCACCTGGGCGCTGTCCAGGCTGGCGTCGTCCAGCCGCGCGCACAGGTCCTCCGTAAGCAGGATCCCGTTGGTGTTGAGCCGGGTCATAAAGAAGCCCGCGTGGCGCACCAGCTCCGGCAGGTCGCTTCGCATCGTAGGCTCGCCCCCGGTAAAGGTCAGCTGGGCGATGCAGGCGTCTTTGCACTTATCGATGATCCGCTTCCACTCGTCCGTGGAAAGCTCCTTCCGGCCCGCCAGGGGCTGGCCGGCGGCGTAGCAGTGGACGCAGCGCTGGTTGCAGTGCCAGCGCCCGCTCCCGTCCGTCATGGCGGAGACCATCAGGTCCATCCGGTGGGGCGCGCGCATGTGCTCCGCGTAATCGAAGATGGAGATCGGCGCGATTTCTTCATTGGGCTGCTGGCCCCGGGCGACGCGCACCAGCGTGTCGATGATCCGCGAAAGGTCCTTTTCAAACAGGGACAGGCGGTGGAAGGGATACACCTTCCGAACATCCAGCGCCGTATCCCGGATCAGGGGGCCGTACGCGTCCTCCGGGATCTTCTGTCCGTCGTATTTGTTCAGATGGCGGATGAAGCTGGACAGCACCACCGCCCAGCTGAAGGTGAGCGGCAGGATCTCCTGGCCGTTCAGGATCACCAGATAGGGCGTATCAGTTTCCCCCTGCCGGGGCGGCACCAGATGGACGCGCACCACCCCGGGCTGCCTGGGGTCCATGGTGGTATGGCAGATCTGCTGCAGATACTGCCGCTGATACGCTTTTTCCCGTTTGTTGAGCTTCATAGCATCCTCCCGAATGGTAAATTCATCCGCCGGAGCGGCGGTTTTTCATTTCCTGCGCCAGGCGCATCACATGCCGGCGGGCAAAGCCGGCGTCCTCCTCCTGACGCTCCCGGGACAGGGGATGGTCCCCCATCAGCTTTTCAAACTGGCTGACCTTGAGGCCCAGGGCGTCCTGCATATCCCGGTCGCTGCCGTTGGGCGATACCAGGTAATAGCACAGCAGGGAATCCTCCTGGCCGATCCGGTGGGCCCGGTCCTCCGCCTGGGAATGCACCGCGGGCGACCAGTCCAGTTCCCCGAAGACCACGCAGGTGGCCCGCTGGAGGTTGAGCCCGCTGGCGGCCCGGAGGGAAACGCAGCAAAGGTCCGTCTTCCCCTCCATGAACCGGCGGACGGCTTCGTCCTTCTGCGCGGCGCTCTCCCTGCCGGTAATAAAGACCGGCCGCAGGGAACGCAGCTCCGTCCTGTACCGGTCCATCACCGCGTGGTGATGGGCGAACAGAAGCACCTTTTCCCCCGCCTCGGCCAGCGCCCGCACGAACTGGCAGACGTACGGCGCCTTGGCGGCGCCCGTCGCCTGGCGCTGGCCCATGCTGATCTGGTCTTCCAGCAGCGACCGCTGGGAGGCGGTCAGGCTCCGGTCGGTTTCCCAGGCGTAGAGCTTTTCCCACACCGGCATCATCAGCTGCTGGTACAGCGCGTCGTCCTCGTCGATCTCCTGGATCAGCCGGCGCTTGGCCGGGAGCTCCGGCAGCACCTGCCGCTTGGTGCGGCGGAGCATCAGCCCTTCCCTTCGCAGGTATTCCCCCAGCTGCTCCGGATGGCGGACGACGGGCTTGCCGTACCCCACGCACCATTCCCGGGTGAAGGCCTCGTAATCGCCCAGGAAATGAAAGTCCAGGATGTTGACCACGTTCCAGATCTCGCCGCCGTAGTTGTAGATGGGCGTCCCGGACAGGCCGTAGACCCGCCCGCTTTTTTCCGCGATCAGGCTGGCGGCCGAATACTTTTCGGAGCCGGCGCGCCGCAGCTCCTGGATCTCGTCAAAGACCGCGGCGCGGAAGGGGAATTCCGCCAGTTCCTTTTTCCAGCCCCGGAGCAGCAGGTAGTGGACGATGTACACATCCGCCTCCGGCAGCGCGTAAGGCGTGAGCCCCCGGACGACCTCCACCCTGGGGAGCCGGCCGGAAACGCGCAGAAAGCGCCTGATTTCGCTTTCCCAGTTCCGGACCAGGTGGGGCGGGACCACCAGCAGCGCAGGAAACGCGCGGAGGGACGCAAGGGCCGCCAGGGCCTGCACCGTCTTCCCAAGGCCCATTTCGTCAGCCAGCAGCGCCCGCTTCGTCATGATCAGGAAGGACATGCCCTCCTGCTGGAAATGCCGGAGCTTTCCCTGAAACCAGGCGGGCGGCGGGTCGGAAAGCGGCGGGGAGAGCCGCGCGGTTTCCCGCTGGCGGTAATCGTCCCGGGCCTCCGCCAGGGCCTGCGCCCAGCGTTCCCGGTCCCCCGGGGCGACGGCGAGGGGATAGCGGAGCATCAGCCAGTTGAGGTCCGCCGCGGCCCGGCGGGCGCCCGGCACCCGCGCTTCCCCCTGGCGGCTGCCGGAGGCGCCCGGCCAGAGGCGCTTGGCCATCTCGGTCACCGGCGCCTCGCCCCGGATCATCCAGCACCGGGAGCGCCGGTTCCAGGAAAGCGTACCGTAATAATGGGAAGGAATTGCGGCGCTGTCCAGCAGGTAGGGCGGCAGGGGGATCTTCCGCTTCGCTTCCTCGTCCAGGTACATGGGGAGCGGCCCAAAGTCCGGCAGCTCCTCCGTATCCGGTTCCTCCCCACCGGTGACCGCGCCCCGCGGCGCTTCTTCGGGGAAGGACAGATCCTCCTCCGCCGGGGCGGAAACCGGCTGTGCCTGATCCTCCGGCGCGGCATCGTCGTCCTCCGCGATGCCCCAGAGGGCGTACAGGGACAGCTGCCGGAGGGGTTTCCCCAGCAGAACATCCGGCAGCGGACAGCTTTTTTCACTGACCAGGATCAGGGAAGCGACCATTGGGGAAGCCATGTACCGGGTCAGCTGCGAAAGCAGGCGCTTCCTGTCGGGCCGGCCGCGCTTGAGCTCCACCGCGGTATCCCCGACCAGGAAATCGACCCGGCACCGGGGAGCGGCCGGCGCCTCATGGACAAAATCCAGCCCGGCGTCCTGCAGGGCCCGGGCCGCCAGCGCGTGCAGGTCGTACTCGTCCCGCACCTGCGGGGCGCGGATCGCGGAAAGCGCGCGCATCACCTCATCCAGCACCGGCAGCCGTCCCCTTCCCTTCTCACGCAGACCGTTATGTCTTATCATTATATATCTTTTCCGTGATTCCTGCAAATAAAATAGTTGACAGAAATAACCCTCAAAGGTAAAATATTTCTTGCTTTTATCCGTCTGCTGATAAAAGCATTTCATATGGAGGTGCGACTATGGCTTTTTATATCGTGACGGACGCCGGCTGCGATCTGCCCAAGGAGTACATCGATCAGCAGAAGGATCTGATCGTCATTGCCATGGACTATACCATCGGCGGGGATACCGCGAAATACAT
>CAMJXZ010000088.1 GCA_946409855.1 uncultured Clostridia bacterium
GAAAAAGCGCCAGCCGCTTCCCCGTTCCCCGCGGCGCTGAACGGGAACAAAAAGGCACCCGAAAAATTTCCGGACGCTTTTTTGACCGTTTGTATTGACAAAAAGCAAAACTGCGCGTATTATAACCATCGTTACATAACGCAAGTTATTTAAGAATGGAGAACCAGCGGATGCCGCCCAAAACGAGGATCACGAAAGATATGATCGTTCAGGCAGCCATTGAAGTCGCCAGACAAAGCGGGTATGAGAACATCAACGCCAGAACGGTCTCTGAACAGCTGCACTGTTCCACGCAGCCGGTCATGTACCATTTTTCAACCATTGACGGCATGAAGCGGGCCGTATACGCCCGGGCTGATCAGCTGCACTCAGCGTATATTATGACGATTCCGCCGGATCAGGACCCGGTCCTCGGGATCGGGCTGAACTATATCCGCTTTGCCGTGGAGGAAACGCAGCTGTTCCGCTTCCTGTTTCAGTCCGGATACGCGGAGGGGAACAGCCTGCTGGAAATGATCGACTCGGAAGCGCTGCTCCCGGTCCTTGCCGCCATGCGGGAAGCCGCCGGCCTGAGCATGGATAAAACCAGGCAGGTATTTCTGACCGTGGCGATGTTTGCGCACGGCTGCGCCAGCATCATCGCCAACAACGGTCTGGAGTATAACGAAGACCTGGCCGCGGAGCATCTGAAACGGGTATGGACCGGCGCTTTGCTTGCGGCTGCACAGGAGGAGAATGAACATGAAGAAACTGTATGAAGAGAAACCGGTACTGTTTGCGGTGCTGTTTATCGTGCTGTACTGCGCGGTGACCATCCCCATCCGGGGCGAGTACGGCGACGGCAGCATCCAGTCCCTGCTGGGCCTGACCGCCGTTGCCGCCGCCATCGCCGCCGTCAGCAGCCTGATCCCGCTCTGGAAAAGAATCGGCGTCGCCGCCGGACCGCAGAACGTCCGCGCGTGCCTGTACTTCCTGCCCATGATCCTGCTTGCCACCGGCAACATCTGGGACGGCTTTGAACCGCACTACAGCGGCGCCGGCTTCTGGTACGCCGCCGGTTCCATGGCCCTGGTCGGCTTCGTGGAGGAGATGATCTTCCGGGGCTTCCTGTTCCGCGCGCTGCTGAAGAAGGACGGCCCGAAGGCCGCCGTCATCGTATCCGCCGTGACCTTCGGCATCGGCCACATCGTGAACCTCCTGGCGGGCATGGCCACCGCGGATAACCTGATGATGATCCTCTTCGCCGTAGCCTGGGGCTTCGTTTTCACCATGGTCTACTACAAGTCCGGCAGCCTGATGCTGTGCATTCTGGTACATGCCGCGGTGGACGTTCTGTCCGTCGCAGCCGCGGAGACCGTCTGGGGCAGCTGGCTCTATATCGGCGCGACCATCGTGATCGGCGGCGCCTACAGCCTGTATCTGGCGAAGCACGTGGAGACGCCGGCCGTCTTCCGGGCGGACGCCCGGGCGGAACCCGCTTCCGGCCTGCGGAAATCATGAACGGCCGATGCCAAAACGGCAAAAAAGGATATCCGAAAAGGGGCTGCCGCGGAACAGGAACCGCTGCAGCCCCTATATATCAGGGAATGACATTTGTACGAAAAGACGCGCGGAAATCAGCGCCCGGAAATCAGCCGCCGAGGGGCGGGGCGGCAGGATTCTGAGAGCCCGCGTGCCCAGTCCGCCGGACAGCGGCTTTCCCGTTACCTTTGCAGCAGTTCGTCGGCCGCGCGGACGGCGGCCCCGTCCGGCAGTTCCCGCGCGGCGTAATCGCGGACGGCCCGGATCAGTTCCCGGTTCAGCGGGCGGTCCTTCGCGGCAGCGAGGTACGCGGGCAGCAGCCGGTCCGCGCCGGTCAGGCCGGGGCGGGGGCCGCTTTCCAGGGTGATGGCAATCAGGGAAGAAATCGCGTCAAATTCCTCCTCCGCCACGCCAGCGGCCAGCCTTTCCGCCGCCTCCCCCTTCTGCAGGCAGACGTCGGCGGAATACTGGGGGATGATGTCGTTGTCCGCCCCGTTCATCAGCAGCCAGTCCCTGATCTCCCGCGTGTCGGGCAGAAGGAACTGCACGGCGTAGATCCGGCCCCAGCCCCGCAGCTGCCGGGCCAGGCGGAACAGCCTGTCGTTGCCGCCCTCCACCCGGCCGGCGGACAGATACCGGGCGGCGTAATAGGTGAACTCCTCGTACGCGCCCAGCTCCGCGTGCACATCCCCGATCCAGGGGATCGAAAAGCCGGCGAGCAGCGTCAGGCCCAGCTTGACCGCCAGCAGGGAGATGCCGTGGGTAATCAGCCCGTCCCCGAAGTTCAGGACGTGCAGCAGGTTCACCTCCTGCTGATGGACAAAGAGGGTATGATTGATCTCATCGTACAGGCGGACAATGCCGTCCTTCCGGTCGAGCTCCTCAAAAATGCCCATGATCCGGCCGAAGAAGCTGGCGTTGTTTTCTTTGGAGATCAATTGAAACGCCTCCAGGATCTTCCCCTCCCGCTCCGGGTCCGGCTGAAGGGGCGCCATGTGGTACAGGGACACCCCGTCCCTTCCCCCGGGAACAAAGCCGGTTTCGCACTGCTCCCCCAGCAAAAAGCCCTCCGGCAGGACGCCGTCTTTGAGCTGGGCGGTGATGCGGGCGTAAATGGGCTGATCCGCCTGATTCAGTATTTTCTTTCCGAACAGATCCATGGACAGACACCTCCTTGACAGGGACAGTATAGCATAAACCCGGGCGCGGGACAACCGGAGTGCCGGTACAAAAAGGAAACCATAAAACCAGGCGGGCAGTTACCCGCCCGCCTGGTTCATGTGGAAAAACGCTTCCGGCGCCGTCACTTGCTTTCCAGCGCCTTGTAGACGACGGCGGCCAGCGCCGCGCCCGCCATGGGGCCGACGATGAACACCCACAGGGCGCCCATGGGCGCCGCGTTGCCGCTGAGGGCGACGAACAGGGCAGGGCCGATGGAACGGGCGGGGTTCACGGAGGTGCCCGTCAGGCCGATGCCCAGGATGTGCACCACCACCAGCGTCAGGCCGATCACCAGGCCGCCGAAGGAGCCGTGATTGGCCTTTTTGCTGGTCACGCCCAGGATGGCGATGACGAAGATGAAGGTCAGCACGATTTCCACCAGCAGGCCCGCCACCGCATTGCCGCCCACGCCGGCCAGGCCGTTGGAGCCCAGGCCGCCGGTCATGTCCGTTACATTGCCCAGGCCGAAGATTGCCTTGAGGACGCCGGCGCCGGCCAGCGCGCCGACGCACTGGGAGATCACGTAGCCGATGAATTCCCTGACGTTCATGCCGCCGCTCAGCAGCACGCCCAGGGACACAGCGGGGTTGATGTGGCAGCCGGAGATGTTGCCGATGGAGTACGCCATGGCCACGATGGTCAGGCCGAAGGCCAGCGCCGTCAGGAGATAGCCGCTGCCCGCCGCCGCGTCACAGCCGACCAGCATCGCCGTGCCGCAGCCCAGGATGACCAGGGTGGCCGTGCCGATGCATTCCGCGAGATACTTTTTCATAAGAAACCACCTCCTTGTTTTTGATGCCACCACATTATACGCAAAACCCGCTGAAAGATCAAGCAAAAAAGAAAGCATTTACAATTCGGCGGCCCCGCAGCCATGGGTCAGACAGAGGCCCGCTCCACGATGGAGCAGTGGATGATCTCCCGCCGGGGCGGGACGGCGGGGCTGCCGATCATGTCCATGATCAGCGCCGCGGCCCGGACGCCGATTTCCGGGGTGGGCAGGGCGATGGTGGTAAGCGGGGGCTGAAGATAGCTGGCGATTTCGCGGTTGTCAAAGCCAACCACCGCCATATCCCCCGGGATGCGCAGCCCCTGCTCCTGCAGGGTGGCCATGCAGCCGGCGGCCATCAGGTCGTTCATGGCAAAAATGGCGGTAGGCAGCGGATCCAGCCGCAGGATCGCTCGGGTCTGTTCCCGGCCGGATTCGTATTCCCAGTCGCCGTAGCGGATGTATTCAGAGGAAAGGGGCAGGCCCGCCTGCTGCATGGCCGTCTGGATGCCCAGCAGCCGCTGGGCGGTGGGATAGGAATGGGGATGCCCGGCGATGACGGCGATGCGCTCGTGCCCCCGGTTCAGCAGGTAGCGGATCATATCGGCCGCGGAATCCCGGTTGGAATAGGTCACGCAGGTATCTTTCTCGGTGCCGTGGGAATAGGCGTAAACCAGGGGCGTATCCATCGGGTTCAGCAGATAATCCAGATGCCGGTCGTGCATGGCCACGTAGATGATGCCGTCCACGTTGGAGGACTTGAGCAGCGCCGCGCCGTCGTTGATGCGCTGGCGGTAGGTGCCGATCTGTTCATACTGGTTGTACAGCTTCTCCAGCAGATGCAGGTCGTGGAAGATGGTTTTATATCCGCTCCTGGACAGCGTCTCGCTGATGCCGCTGACTATGGCCGCCACCGGCAGGCCCCGGATATCCTCCACCAGAACCCCGATGGTGTGGGTCTGCCCCAGGCGCAGGGACTTGGCCAGGGTATTGGGCGTATAGCTGACCTGGGAGATGGCCCGGAGCACCCGCTCCGTGGTCTCAGGGGAGAGCTTCTTGGTCCCGTTGACCACGTGGGAGACCGTCGCTGTGGATACGCCCGCCAGCTGCGCTACATCACGAATCGTCGCCATTTGTTCACCGGCTTTCCAGAGGGTTAATCGATTTAAATGTATTATAAAAGAAAATCGGCGTCCCGTCAAGCGGACGGTCTCCGATTCATCGCCTGATTTTTGCCAAATAACACAAATTCCATCTTGACAAGCAGGATTCAGAATGGTATTGTATATATAGCGGAGTGGTTAAACGTATAACCATTCATAAACGGGAGAGACGGAATAAAGGAGGAAGAAACATGAAGAAACTGTTGGCAATCGTACTGTGTCTGGCGATGACGCTGCCGGCGCTGGCGCTGGCGGAGGGAGACGGCCGCATCCACATCACCTATTCCTTCTGGGGCAACCAGACGGAAGCGGAAAGCGTGCAGCTGGCGCTGGACGCCTACAACCAGATGCAGGACAAGGTATTCGTGGAGCCCATGCAGATCCCCAACGAGCAGTACACGGAAACGCTGGTCAACTACGCCATCGCCGACCAGCTGCCGGACTGCGGCATGGTCAATGAAAACGCGGTGCTGTACTTCGCCCGCAACGGCGTCATGGCGGACGTCTCCGATATGTACGAGGGCGAAAAGCTGCAGCCCATGGACTGCATCACCTTCCGGGACAACGGCATGCCCGTCGGGTATTCCAGCAGCAACGAAATCCTGATCCTGTACTACAACAAGGATATGTTCGACGCCGCGGGCGAGCCCTATCCGTCCGCCGACACCCCCTATACCTGGGATGAATTCGTGGCGGTGGCCAAGCGGCTGACCTTCGACGAAAACGGCAAACATCCCGGCGAAGAGGGCTTCAACCCCGAGAAGATCGTGCAGTACGGCGCGTTTGTGAACAACTGGACCTGGCAGATGGAAGTCTGGGCCCTGTCCAACGGCGGCGCCTGGTTCTCCGAGGACGGCAAAGAATGCCTGATCAACAGCCCCGAAGCCATCGAATCCATCCAGAAGGTGGCGGACCTGGCGCTGGTGGAGCACGTGTCTCCCCTCAACGTCATCCCCGAAGACAACGGCGTGGGCGTGGGCATCGGCAGCAAAACCGTGGCCATGACCACCGACGGCACCTGGCGTCTGGGCACCGATTTCCCGAACCTGGACATCAACTACGGCATCGCGCCCCTGCCCATGATGAAGAAGGAAATCACCATCTGCACCTCCGGCCTGACCGGCGTATTCAGGGGCAAGCACCAGAAGGAAGCCTACGACTTCGTCAAGTGGTACACCCGGGAAGAGAGCAACTGGGATGCACTGGTGCTGACCGGCATCTGGCTGCCCAAGAGCGAGTATTTCTACACCACCGAAGAAGGCGTCGCCGAATGGCTGGGCAACGAAAAGTATCCCTACAACAAGGACTTTGAGACCGGCAAAAAGGTGCTGGTGGACTACACCATGAACTACGCCAAGCCCACCTGCTGGTACTTCACCCCCAACACCCAGATCACCACCAACGAAATCCTCTTTACCGCCCTGCAGAGCGTGTGGAGCGGCGAACGCACCGCGGAAGAAGTCATCAACGAAATCTATCCCGAACTGTGCGAAGCCATCCTGGTGGATTAATCCTTCCCGTCTGTGAATCGGGGGAACGCAGCCGCGTTCCCCCGATTTAAAACCTGTATTGACGGAACAAAATCCAATTTCCGGAACGGAGGGCCTGCGGCATGACTGTCCTTTCAAAGAAAAAGCCGGTCCGGTACAGCCGGGCGGAAACGCGGGCGGCGTGGCTGCTGCTGCTGCCTTCGGTGATCGGCCTGATCTGCATCACCTATCTGCCCATGATCGCGTCCTTCACGCTGAGCCTGTTCAGCTGGAACGGGCTGGGCGAGATGAAATACATCGGGTTCGAAAACTACATCCGCCTGTTCACCCGGGACACCAAGTTTTCCGGCTCCCTGCTGACCACCCTGGAATACGCCGGGCTCTCCGTCATCGGCAGCGTGGTGTATTCCATGATCGTGGCCATGCTGCTCAACCGCAAGGTGCCCGCCCGGGGCTTTTTCCGTGCGGTCTTTTACCTGCCCTACGTCCTGCCCGCCCTGGCCGTGTACCTGGGCTGGAAATGGCTGTACGACTACAACCACGGCCTGTTCAATTACCTGATCAAATCGGCCGGGGGCACGTCGGTCAAGTTCCTGGATTCCAGCGGCATGGTCACCCCGTCCCTGGCGCTGATCGCCGTGTGGCTCAGCGGGAACCTGATCGTGATCTTCCTGGCGGGACTGCAAAACGTGCCCCGCACCTACCACGAGGCCGCCGAAATCGACGGGGCCAACGCCTGGCAGCGGTTCTGGAAGATCACCATTCCCTGCATGACCCCGATCATTTTCTATAACCTCCTCATGAGCCTCGTCAGCAACCTGCAGGTGATCACCCCGGCCCTGTCCCTGACCCAGGGCGGGCCCGGCACCGGCAGTTACTATATGTGCTACATGCTGTACACCCAGGCCTTCAAATCCCACAAATACGGCTACGGCAGCGCCATCGCCGTGATCCTGTTCCTGCTGATCGCCGTCTTTACGGGGATCCTGTTTGCCACCAGCAAAAGCTGGATCTTCTACGAAGGAGATGACCGGGAATGAGCGTACAGACGGCGAGAACCGGCCGCGGCAGCCGCGCCGCGTCCAGAACCAGGCGGGAAAAGACGGCGAACCTCCTGTGCTTTGCGCTGCTTGCCGCGCTGGGACTGATCGTGATGTTCCCGATTTACTGGATCTTCCGGTCGTCCCTGATGTCCAACGGCGAGCTGTATGCCTATCCCCCGGCCTTCGTGCCCCCCAACTGGCGCTTCAGCAACTACGCCGATACCCTCAAATCCTTTGAATACCTGAAGTTCTTGGGCAACACCATGACGATCCTGCTGCCGGCGGTGTTCGGGGCGGTCGTCACGGCCACCATGGGCGGCTACGCCTTCGCGCGGCTGCGGTTCCGGGGCAAGAAGTTCCTGTTCACGCTGTGCGTGGGGTCCATGCTGCTGCCCGGCATGGTCACGCTGATCCCGCTGTTCATCGGCTGGTCCAGGCTGGGGCTGGTCAACACCTACTGGCCCCTGATCCTGCCCCACTTCTGCGGCGGCGGCGCGTTCAACATCTTCCTGATCCGGCAGTTCGTCAAAACCGTGCCCCGGGAACTGGACGAGGCCGCCACCATCGACGGCTGCGGCTTCTTCGGCATCCTGGCGTTCATCATCGTGCCCGCCATCAAGGCGGCCATGATCGTGG
The DNA here is from genome assembly GCA_946409855.1 of uncultured Clostridia bacterium. GTDB lineage: Bacteria > Bacillota > Clostridia > Christensenellales > Aristaeellaceae > UBA4246. The sequence continues at coordinate 7,844 of CAMJXZ010000088.1, forward strand.
TGGGGCTGCTCAAATTCATCGAGCTGTGGAACGACCTGCTGCAGCAGGTGACCTACATCACCCGCCGGGAGCGCTACACCCTGGCGCTGGGGCTCAACATATTCCGCGGATCCTTCAACGACGACTGGTCCAGCATCATGTGCGCCACCTGCCTGTCCTTCATTCCCGGCATCGTATTCTACCTGATCGGGCAAAAGTACTTCGTGGAAGGCATCGTGATGACCGGCATGAAGAACTGAGGAAGGAGGGACAGGCATTGACCATCCGCCATATTCCGATGAACAGCGTGCGCGTCACGGACGATTTCTGGTCGCCCCGGCAGCGGCTGATGACGGATGTGACCATCCCTTACATGGAAAGCATCCTGCGGGACGAGGTGCCGGGGGCGGAAAAATCCCACGCCGTCGCCAACTTCCGCATGGCCGCCGGGGAAGCATCCGGCGCGTTTTACGGCATGGTGTTTCAGGACAGCGACGTAGCCAAGTGGCTGGAAGCGGCGGCCTATTCCCTGAGCCTGCGGTGGGACGAAGGGCTGTCCCGCCGGGTGGACGGCATGGTGGCGCTGATCGGCCGGTGCCAGCAGGAAGACGGGTACCTGAACACCTACTTTACCGTCCGGGAGCCGGAGAACAAATGGAAAAACCTGCTGGAATGCCACGAGCTTTACTGCGCCGGCCACCTGATGGAAGCGGCCGCCGCCCTGCACGAGGCGGCGGGAAAGGACGAACTGATGCGGATCTGCGTCCGCCTGGCGGACCATATCTGCGGCCGGTTTGAACGGGAGGCGGGCATCCCCGGCCACGAGGAGATCGAGATCGGCCTGCTGCGGCTGTCCCGCGCCGCCGGCGTCCCCCGCTACCGGGACATGGCGGTGCGGTTCCTGAACCTGCGCGGGCAGGAGCCGGACTGGTTCGCGCGGCACACGCCCCCGCACCCGGGCGTACAATACGGCGGGTACGACATCCGCCCGGAGGACACCGCATACAACCAGTCGGACGTGCCGGTGCGGGACCAGACCGCGGCCCGGGGCCACGCGGTGCGGCAGCTGTACCTGCTCACGGCCATGGCGGACGCCGCGGCCGAAACCGGGGACCAGGCGATGCTGGACGCCTGCCGGCGGCTGTTTGACAACATCACCCAAAGGCAGATGTACGTGACCGGCGCCGTCGGCGCGTCGGCCCGGCACGAGGCCTTTACCGTGGACTTTGATCTGCCGCCGGACCGGTGCTACGGGGAAACCTGCGCCTCGGCGGCCATGACGTTCTTTGCCCACCAGATGCTCCGGAGCCGGCCCGACGGCCGGTACGCGGATCTGATGGAGCTGGAGCTGCACAACGCGGCCCTGGCGGGCATGCAGCTGGACGGCAGGCGGTTCTTCTACGTAAACCCCTTGGAAGTGGATACCCGCGTCGCCGGCCGGGTGTCCGGGTACGGGCACGTGCTGCCCCGGCGGCCCCTCTGGCACAGCTGCGCCTGCTGCCCGCCCAACCTGGCCCGGCTGATCGCTTCCCTGGGCGGGTACCTCTGGAGCGAGGACGAAAGCACCGTGTACAGCCACCTGTTCATCGGCAGCGAAGCCCGCACGCGCTTTGGCCGCGTTCGACTGGAGAGCCGGTACCCCTGGCAGGGGGAGGCGGCGTACACCGTTCTGGCGGAGGGCGATTTTACGCTGGCCGTCCGCATCCCCGGGTACGCGGGACGGTATGCCCTGCTGGTCAACGGGCGGGCGGAAGACCTGCCCGTCCGGGACGGGTACGCCTACATCCGCCGGACGTGGCGCGGCGGGGACCGGGTGACGCTTTCCTTTGACCTGCCCGTGCGCCGAATCTACGCAGACCCCCGGGTGCGCTCCTGCCGGGGGAAGACCGCCCTGGCCCGGGGCCCGATCCTCTACTGCTTTGAGGAAACGGATCAGCCGGCCCCCCTCTTTTCCTGCTCCCTGCCGGGGGACGCGGCCGTCACGCCGCTGGAGCATCTCCCCGGGCTGCCGGAGGGGATAATCTGCCTCAGAATGCGGGGAAAAGCGTCGTCCCTTCAGGAAGGGCTGTACACGTGCGTCCGGCCGGAGGAGACGTCCTGCACGCTGACCGCGGTCCCCTATTTCGCCTGGGCCAACCGGGCCGCCGGGGACATGACCGTTTGGATCCCGGAAGGCTGAGAGAAGAAAAAAAATCGGGATACAGACGCCTCTCGTCCACTCCGCCGCATTTTTCCGGACAGCTTTTTTCCGTACTCGCTGCCATCCTTCCGAAAAGGACGTATCAATATGTGCAGGCGCAAATGACCTGCGATCAAAAAACGTTCAAGCGGCACAGGCCGCAGGAAGGAAGTATACAGAATGAGCATGAAAACAGCGCTGCGTCCCGAAGAACTGGCTTGCGTCGCGGGCGGCCTGGAAGACCCGATCCTTGAATACACCGTGCGCTGGTACGACGAAGCCGGCAACGAATACTCCTACACCGTCAAAAACCGTCAGCCGGTTGACCCGGGCGACTTCATCATCAGCCAGACCGTGACCTGGGAGGACGGGAACGGCAACCAGTTCTCCAACACCGTCAGGAACTGACGAGGGACAGACAGAACATACAGCCTGTTTCCGCAACGGGCGGAACATACGGCTCGGCCGCGGCGTTCATGCCGCGGCCGAGCCGTTTTGGGCTGATATAGAAGGGGTGAACCTCATCCGGCCCGCTGCGCGGTCCACCTTCCCCATGGGGGAAGGCTTTTGG
>CAMJXZ010000089.1 GCA_946409855.1 uncultured Clostridia bacterium
GATCCCAAGATCCTCGACCCGCGGGATACCTATGCCGATCCTTCCGTCTGGGAAGAAAAGGCCAAGGACCTGGCGCAGCGCTTCATCAAGAACTTCGTCAAGTACGAAGGCAACGAGGCCGGCAAAGCCCTCGTTCCCGCCGGCCCCCAGCTGTAATTCAGCATCTTTCATGCCGGACGCGTCACCGCGTCCGGTTTTTTCTTTGCCGCCGCGAAGGAACGGCGCCGATCAGGACCGGCTTATCAGAAGCCCGGCGCTCATCCCTCTTTCCCTCAATGGATTCCGCCTTCCTTGACACAAACCGTTCCGGACGGTATAATGGAGCGGTACACTGGCAGCATTCTGAAAGGCAGGAAACAATTCATGAGAATCATCCGCACCGAAAATTACGAACAAATGGGCCGTCAGGCAGCCAACCTGATCGCCGCGCAGATCACCCTGAAGCCCGATTCCGTGCTGGGCCTGGCCACCGGTTCCAGCCCGCTGAGCACCTACCGGCACCTGATTGAGCTGGTCCGGCAGGGGGACATCAGCTTTGACCGCGTACGCACCGTCAACCTGGATGAGTACGTCGGCCTGCCCGCCGGCCACGACCAGAGCTACGCTTACTTTATGCGCACCAACCTGTTTGACTCAGTCGGCCTGGACGCAAGCCGCACCAACATTCCCAACGGCCTGGCGCAGGACGGGGACGCGGAGTGCAGACGGTACGACGAGCTGATCGCCTCCCTGGGCGGCATCGACCTGCAGCTGCTTGGCATCGGGCTGAACGGCCACATCGGCTTCAATGAGCCGGACGATGTCTTTGTCCAGGGCACCCATAAAGTCAAGCTAACGGACAGCACCATCCAGGCCAACAAGCGCTTTTTTGAAAAAGAGGAAGACGTCCCGCGCTACGCCTATACCATGGGCATCCGGGACATCATGCAGGCCCGGCGGGTCGTCCTGATCGCCTCCGGCAAGGGAAAAGCCGAAACCATCGCCCGGGCTTTTGCCGGCCCGGTGACCCCTCGCGTCCCCGCTTCGATCCTTCAGCTGCACAAAGACTTTACGCTGGTCGTCGATGCGGACGCCGCGAGCCTGCTTCCGTGATTTCCCGGACAGGCAGACAGGATATCTTTCGTACCAACCGTCTCCGGAACGCTCCGGAGACTTATTTTATTCAAGGAAGCGCCCGCCGACACTTGCGAAGACAGGCAGAATCAACTATAATGCAAATAACGCTTAGAACAGGAGGAAGCACTTTGATGCAGAAAAGAACTTTTTCTTCCCTGATGGAGAGCTATGAACGGCTGCTGAACCGGCCGAACCCGGTCAGCGAACGGTTTTACAACGGCATTTTCGAGCGCTACCAGCACCCGGTGCTGACCAGGGAGCACATTCCCCCGTTCTGGATCTACGATGCCGACCCGCAGACCAACCCCTACATGATGCAGCGCCTGGGGGTGAACGCCACCCTGAATTCCGGCGCGATCAAGCTGGACGGAAAGTATTACCTGATCGTCCGGGTGGAAGGGATGGACCGGAAGAGCTTTTTCGCCGTCGCCGAAAGCAGCCGCCCTACGGAAGGGTTCCGTTTCTGGGATGAGCCCGTGATCCTGCCGGACACCGAAAAAGACGAGACCAACGTCTACGACATGCGGCTGACACAGCACGAAGACGGCTGGATTTACGGCGTTTTCTGCTCCGAAAGCAAGGACCGCGCTTCTTCGGACCTGTCCGCCGCCACCGCGGCCGCCGGGATCGTCCGCACCAGGGACCTGAAAACCTGGGAACGGCTGCCCAACCTGGTCACCCTGCGTTCTCCCCAGCAGCGCAACGTCGTCCTGCATCCCGAGTTCGTCGGCGGCCAGTACGCCTTCTATACCCGGCCCATGGACGACTTTATCGAAACCGGTTCCGGCGGCGGGATCGGCTTCGGGCTGTGCGCGGACATCACCCATCCCGTGATCGATGAGGAAAAGATCATCGCCCCGCGCCGTTACCATACCATCACCGAAAGCAAGAACGGCGCCGGCGCGACGCCCATCAAAACAGACCGCGGTTTCATCCACATCGCCCACGGTGTCCGGAATACCGCCGCGGGACTCCGGTATGTGCTGTACGCCTTCGCCACCTCCCTGTCCGACCCGGCGCAGGTGATCGCGGAGCCGGGCGGGATGCTGCTGGGCCCCCTGGGCCGGGAACGGGTCGGCGACGTGAGCAACGTCGTCTTCACCAACGGCGTCATCGCGGACGACGACGGACGGGTGTACATCTACTACGCCTCCTCGGATACCCGGATGCACGTCGCCGCGACGGACGTCGGCCGTCTGTGCGATTATGTGTTCAATACCCCGCAGGACCCGCTCCGCAGCGCCGACTGCGTCCGCCAGCGCGACGAGCTGATCCGTAAAAACCTCGCCTACATGAAAGCCCATGATCTGAACCGCTGACGGACCTTTGCTTCCCGGGAAAGGGGCCGGGCGCCGCCCAGTCCCCGCCGGGAAGCGGAACTTCCGGCGCACCGCAACAAATGATCAATTCCGCAACGGATGATCAATTTCTGTCCGTGACATTTGATCCGGTTTGTGGTATAATAACAAATTGGACATATGTGTCCGGTAAGGATGTTGTTCATTGAAGAAGCTGACCAAACAAAACAGGAAAAGCCTTATCAACGCGCTGATCATCTTCGGCACCATCGCGGCTGTCATTTATCTGGCCGCGAAAAACGGGGATATCAACGTGTCTATTGAGGCTGTCCTTTCCTCGAACTGGCGATGGCTTCTTCTGGGGCTGGGCACGTGGGTCCTGAACATGCTGACGGAAGCGCTGATCAACCAGGTGGTTTTTATCTGGCAGGAGGTCAGAATCCGGTTCATTTCCACCATACACGTCACCATTCTGGGCATGTTCTACTCCAACGTCACCCCCGCTGCCACCGGCGGACAGCCCATGCAGGTGTTCGCCTACAAAAAAAGAGGGATCCCGGTGGGCGTTTCCTCTTCCGCGCTGGCGGTCAAGTTTTTCTGCTTCCAGGCGGCGCTGCTGCTGGGCGGGCTGGTGCTGTGGCTGTGCCAGCGGGAGTTTGTCAACAACTGCGTCATCGGCGGCAAATGGCTGATCCTGGCCGGCTTTCTGATCAACGGCCTGTCCGTGGGCGTCGTGCTGCTGCTGGCCATCAACCGGAATATCATCCGGTTCCTGATCGTTTTCATCATCCGCATCGGCACCAAGCTCCGCCTGGTCAAGGACCCGGAACGGCTGTCCTCCCGGTGTGACGCGGCCCTGGAGGATTTCGGCGCCAGCGTGCACATGCTGGTGCATCATCCGCTGCAGATCCTGTTCCTGCTGCTTCTGTCCCTGATCCAGCTGACCTTCCTGATGAGCGCTTCCTACTGCGCCTACCGGGCCCTCGGGCTTTCCGGCCAGCCGCTTTACCGGCTGCTGACCCTGCAGTGGCTGCTGTTCATCGCCGCGTCCTTTACGCCCCTGCCGGGTGCCTCCGGGGTGCAGGAAGGCGGCTTCTACGTCTTCTTCGGCAGCATTTTCCCCGATCAGATGATTTTCCCGGGCCTGCTGCTGTGGCGGGCCATGACCTATTATTTCCCCCTGATCATCGGGCTGGGCACCGTCATCTACGAAAGCGCCCGTTCCATCCGGGAAAGCCGGGCGGCGGGATGGCCGGAAGAGGATGAGCCCGCCCAGGAAGAAAGCGAATCATGAAGAAATTTTGCTGTTTGTTCCTGGCCGCCGTGCTGGCGTTTGTCTGCCTGCAGGCCGCCTGCGCCGCCGCCGTCGAAATCAACCTGGCCGCCGGTGAAAAGTATGTGATCCCGGAAAGCCGGCGGGGAACGTACACGGTGGACGATGAATCGGTCGTCCGGGTCTCCGGGGATACCATTGTCGCTCTTTCCCCGGGCAGGACGGTGGTGCACGCCGCGGGCGCCGTCAACACGGATTTCGCGGTGCTGGTTCTTTTTTCGGCGTCCGCAATAAGCGGCGATGCGCCCGCTGAGCCCCCCGCCGAAGCGGAGACGCCCGCTTCCCGGGAGGAAGCTTCCGCGGCGCCTTCGGTCCCTCAAACGGACGAGAGCACCGGGGAGATCATCGTCCAGCTGCCCGGATCGGCGGCCGCCCCTGCGCAGACGGAACGGCAGGCGGAAGAACCTCCGGCGCCGTCCGTATCGGAAGAGCCGGCCCCTGAACCGGAAGCGGAGCAGGACAGCGTCACGGCGCAGGCCTATGACCGTTCCGCCTTGCCGGACCTGATCAACGACGCCATCGACCTCGCCTTCACCCAGTGGGAAGAAGACGCCGCGCGCGGCACAAAGAAGTTCTCCAGGCTGGGCAAATACAACAAGTATTCCTACTGGCAGTGCGGCAGCGGCGCCGGCTGCGATATCGGCTGGTGCGGCGCATTCCTGGGCTATGTGTACGACCACGCCCATGTGCCGATGGACGTCCCGACAGAGTCCGTCCCCCACGAGGGCGGCATCCCCTATTCCGTCCACGCGGCGGGCGTCGGGAAAATCTACACCGGTTTTTCCAAAATGGAGCGTCTTTCGATGATCCCCCGTCCGGGCTATTTCGTCGTCTACGGCCAGCAGAAGGGTTACGCTTACAAGCACATCGGCCTGGTGGTGGATGTGGACCCGCTGGACGGCGGCCTGTACCTGATCAAGACCATCGAAGGCAACATGTCCAGCACCATCCGGCGGTACTGCTACCTTTATGACAGCAATGAAAAGGTCAAGAACCTGAAGCCGTGCCCCGAAGAATACGTGCGGGACGACGCCGGCATCAACGCCTACGAGCACGTCAAGAACTGGAACATCACCGCTTTCTGCCAGACATGGGTCCCGCAGGAAGAGTGATCCCGTTTTCATCCCCCTTGTTATTCATCCCCACGCGGGAACCGATGAATCACAATCCATTGCTTCCGGCAAGCAGAAAGGAAGGCACCCGATGACATATATCTGCACACGCACCAGGGAACAGGTTTCTTCCGCGCAGGCGATCCTCCGGGGGCTGAGCCCGGCGGGCGGCCTGTATATCAAAGAGGCGCTGCCCAAGGCGTCGCCGGACATGCTTCCTTTCCCGGCGGACGTTTCCTATGCCCGCCGCGCGGCGGCCGTGCTGCGGCTCTTCTTCCCCGACCTGGACGGGGATAAGCTGGATGAGATCGCCGAAGCGTCCTACCGGCGGTTTGATCATCCGGCCATCGCGCCCGTGACGATGCTGGACGATCAGACGGCCCTGCTGGAGCTGTATCACGGCCCGACGCTGGCCTTCAAGGACATGGCCCTGCAGATGCTGCCCCGCCTGGTCCGTCTGGCCGCGCAGACGCTGGGAGAAACCCGGGAGATCGCCATTCTGACCGCTACCAGCGGCGACACCGGCAAAGCGGCGCTGGAAGGCTTCCAGGACGTGCCCGGCACCAGCTGCACGGTCTTTTATCCGCTGGACGGCGTCAGCAAGCTGCAGCAGAAGCAGATGGTCACCTCCGCCGGGGAGAACACTCACGTCATCGCGGTCCGGGGCAATTTTGACGACGCCCAGACAGGCGTCAAAGCCATCTTCAACGACCGTGCCTTTGCCGAAAAGCTGAACGAACGGCAGATCGTCCTGTCCTCCGCCAACAGCATCAATATCGGCCGGCTGGTGCCGCAGGTGGTCTATTACTTCTCCGCCTGGTCCGACCTGGTGAACAGCGGCCGCCTGCAGCCCGGCGAACCGCTGGACGTCTGCGTGCCGACCGGCAATTTCGGCGACATTCTGGCGGCCTGGTACGCCAAACACATGGGGCTGCCCCTGGGAAGGCTTCTGTGCGCGTCCAACCACAACCGGGTCCTGACGGACTTTATCAATACCGGCGTATACGACATTCACCGGCCGTTCCATAAAACCATTTCCCCCTCCATGGATATCCTGATTTCCTCCAACCTGGAACGGCTGCTGTTCGAGCTGGTGGGCCGGGATGAAAAAACGCTGGCGGACCTGATGCGGCGGCTGAAAGCGGACGGCCGCTACGAGCTGCCCGAAGACGCTCTGACTGCCCTTCAAAAAGAGTTTGCGGGCGTATCCGCGGACGACAGCGAAACGGTGGAAACCATCCGGCAGGTCTACCGGACCTGCGGGCAGCTGGTTGACCCGCATACCGCGGTCGGCCTGTGCGCCCTGAAAAAATACAGGGAAACGGCCCCCGCCCGTCTGACGCTTGTCAACGCCACCGCCAGCCCCTTCAAGTTCTCTCAGGATGTGGGCAGCGCCATCGGGCTGACGCCCGGCGACGACGCGCTGAAGGACGCCTTCCGTCTGGCGGACGCCACCCGTCTGCCGCTGCCCCAGGCCATCGAAAAGCTCGCTTCCGCTCCTGTCCGTCACACCGCCGTGACCGAAATCGCCGATATGCCGCAGGCTGTCTGGCAGGCCCTTTGCCCGTAAGGAGGAAAGGAACCGATGTCTCTCTTCAATCCGATCCGCTCCCAGTACAAGCGGCTGGAGAAGGTTTTTAAGGAGGATCCCGCGCTGGACCTGCATTACGCCGCCCGGCTCATGAAGGTCCCCGCCGAAAAGATCCCCCACTCCATCCAGATCATGAACGCGCGGCAGTACTTTGCGCCCGATCAGCCGCTGGTGAATCACCGGCTGTTTGTGCTGATCCGGGATCAGCGGTATCTGGAACTGGCCAGTCTCAAGCGGAAATCGCAGAAGCTGTTCCTCAGCCTTCAGCGGGCGGGTTCGGCCGACACGAAGATCATGCAGGCGCCGGGCGCCGGCGGACGCGGCCGGATCTTCGGCAGTTTTGTGCGGGACGTGGTGGATTCCGCCCTGGGCGGCAGCCTCAATTCCGGCCAGGCTCTCCGCAGCCGCACCGGCACTTTTCTGCGGGACATGATGGAACCGGACCACCGTTCTTCCATCGCCAATATCATCAAGAACGATATTTCCGGTCCCCTGTCCATGCTGGTGACGCAGAACCGCCAGCTGGCCGAATGCCTGTCCAGCCGTCCCGACCAGGAGTGGAACCCGGAACTCGGGCCTTTCCTGGACAAGCTGACGGGCATCGTGGACGCCTGGTGCAGCTGTGTGCCCGACGGGCAGCTGCCCACGGACGCGCAGCTGCGTACGGCGGACAAATTGTCCGACCGGCTGGAATATGAATTCGTCCCCCAGTTCCAGGTATTTCTCGAGGATATCTATCATCCCAAGGCAAAAGAGGAACAGCCCCCCAAGTCCGTGCCGGACGAGCAGGACCCGGTTCTGGCCAACCTGGAAGCCAAGAAGCGCGCTTTCCGCAATACCCTGCTGAAAGTAAAAAACCCCGCTCTCCAGGAAAGCGGCGCCGTGCTGGACCACCTGCTGGGGCAGATCATTTCCGAGCTTGCCGTCCGTCCCGGCAAAACCCACCGCGCTTCCATCCGCTCCCTGCAGAATACCTACCTGCCCATGATGATCGAGCTGACCGAAAAGTACGCCGAAAACGAGCTTTCGGAAACGCCCGGGCCCAACATCATGGCGGCCATGAAAACCACCGAAAAGCTGTTTGAGAACGAACTTCCCGCCGCCCTGCACCGCATGCTGGACGACCTGCATCAGGACAGCGCGATCGATATGGTCAGCCAGGCCGAGGCACTGCGCGGGAAACTGACGCTAGACGGGCTGATCAAATAATCCTTATACCAATCATTATAAAGCGCCGCACGGATCACAGCGTGCGGCGCTTCTGTTATTTGAGATCGTCCGGCCGGATGCTGATCTCGCCGGACGAAAGGGTCCTCAGGCTGCTGTCCGCCATGCGGACGATCAGGCGGCCCTTTTCGTCGATGGTTTCCCCCACGGCGTGAAAGACCTGCCCGTTCTGTTCAAAGGAAAGGCCCCTGCCCAGCACCAGGGAATGACCGGTGTATTCCGGAAGCCAGCCCGAAGTATCGGGCAGCGAAGCGGCCAGGCGCAGAAATTCCGCCGTCGTGCGCGCGGCAAGCTCATTCCTGTCCAGCCTGCCGATCACGCCGGCGATCTGCTGCAATCCGTCCGGGAATACCCGCGTGGTCAGGTTGTACCCGATGCCGCAGAGTAGCGCCGCCACCAGACCGCTTTCCAGGTCGGAAATCGCCTCGGTCAGGATCCCGGCGACCTTCTTCCCCTGATAATAAAGATCGTTGACCCATTTGACCCTGAGCTCCGGCCCGCCGGCGGCCCGGACAGCCCGCACGGCGGCGACCGCCATGGCCTGGGTAGCCAGCGCGGCGTCCTGTAGCGGCAGACGGACAGGGACGGCCACTGTCATATATAGCCCCGTACTGACCGGAGAATAGAAGGTGTGGCCCTGCCGGCCGCGGCCGGCGGTTTGACTGTCCGCCGCGAACAGGGTTGGACCGGTCAGTTCCCCCGCCCGCCTGCGCGCCTCGGTATTGGTGGAATCGATGGACGAAAAGCAGCATACCCGGGCATCCGCTTCCAGCTTTTTAAGCCACCGGCTGATCGCGTCCGCCTGCAGGCCGGGCGGATACTCCCGCAGACGGTATCCCTGCCGGGTGACCGCTTCGATATCGCATCCTTCCCCGCACAGGACGCGGACCGCTTTGCTGACGGCCGCGCGGGAAACGCCGTTTTCCCGGGCCAGCCGCTCCCCGGAAACAAATTGTCCTTTATTCTCTTTCAGAACCATATATATACGCTGTCTCAGTTCTGACATGCCGTCCTCCGATATGTAGGATATTTACGCGTGATGCAAAAATAAAATACGGAAAAATCAATAAATTTTTTTAAATTTATGTTTTTTTACCCCGAATATGATTCAATTATTGTCTCTGAAATATCAGAACAATTCACCGGAGAACGCGGCACGGCGTCTCCGTTTGGGCGCTTTTTAACCCATTCAGACGGATTGACATTCTTCCATTTGTATGATAAAGTAAGCATAAGCAAAGCACTTGATTGTCTGCTGAAACGGAGGCTTCTTTTCCATGCCGTCCCAACCCAAAAAAATGCTGATCGTAGCTGTCCTGGAAATCCTGCGGAAATATACGGATGAACAGCATAAGCTGCTGCAGGCTCCCCTGCTTGAACTGCTGGAGAAAGACTACGGCCTGAAGGTGGACCGCAAGAGCCTGCGCCATAATATCGAGCACCTGATCAACGCCGGTTATCCCCTCAGATACCAGCGAGGCTGGTACTATCAGCATGAATTCACCAGGGATGAACTGAACGACCTGGCCTGTTCTGTCGCCGCGAATCTTCAGCTCCCCGCGGGAAGGATCTGCGCCCTGATCCACAAACTGAACGCCCTCAACCCTGTCTGCCAGCCTGCCATTCCGGACCATCTGGAAGCTGAAAAGGTGCTGCTGATCGGGCAGGCGCTGGCGGACGGCCGCCGCATCTCTTTCCTGGTCGACGGCGAGAAGATGACCGGCATGATCCCCCTCACGATTACAAGAGAGACAAATTTGAAACTGGGCCGCGAAACCGGCTCCCCGCAGCCGGAGAAATGGTTTCTGACCGTTCAGAACCCGGATACGCAGCAGGAACTCACTTTTCTGCTTCGCGCCGTTTCAGACATCGAACTGTGCGGCTGATGAACAGCGGAAACCCGTTTGACAGATACAGAAGACGGTATGATCTACGGATCGTACCGTTTTTCTTATCGTTTCTCCGCGTAAGAAGATATCTTTCCGCCGCGTCCTGCACGCGCCCGGGTCTGTCAGTATCCGATCGAACCGAGCCTGATGAAGTACAGCGCCAGCATATGGACGGGGTAAATCAGATAGAAAGCGTACTGGAGCGCCCTGTTCCGGATGAAGCCGCGCTTTCCGTTGTACAGGCTGATCGGGATAAACGCGATCCCGGCTTTCCACAGGGACGGCAGCATGCAGCAGCCGACCAGCGCGCGGCACAGCGCCTGATCCCTGAGCACATACAGCATGATGATGAAGCCGAACCCGTTCACGCCGTAATCGGCATGAAACACGACGGACAGGGCCAGCAGACCGAACAGGAGCAGGGCTTTCTTCCAAAGATCCCCCTGACAGTCCCGGATCACCCAGAGCCCAAGCAGCCCGAAAAGCAGGGTGAACAGGACGTTCTGACTGCTGATATGCAGCCATGACCCGCTGTGCACCAGGTTCCATGGAATTTCCGACAGGAGAGCCAGGATCAGCAGACCGCCCGCGTACCGTTTGACATTCCGGGTGTGGAGAAAGCCTTCCACCAGCAAAAACGCGTAGAGCGGAAAACTGATCCGGCCGGCCAGGCGCATCAGTTCATACAGGTCGACCGTGCGCGCCCCAAACCGGAAGACGATATAATAGGTATCCTCCATCAGGACAGAGGCGGTGTGGTCCAGCAGCATCGTCACCACGGCCAAAACCTTTAAAACGCTGCCGTCCAGCACCCGCCGGCGCGCGGGGGCCTTC
>CAMJXZ010000090.1 GCA_946409855.1 uncultured Clostridia bacterium
CGGCGATCTTGTCGATGTTCATGTGGCCGGGGACGATTTCGTTGTAGGAGCTGACCACCCCGATCAGGGGGCGGGCGATCTCTTCTTCGGTAAAGCCCAGGGCGTACAAAAGGCTGCGGTTCGGCGCGCGCTCCACGCCGGTCTTGATGGCTTCTGACAGCATGACGATTGCCTCCATGAAAAATGATTTCTCCGGCGGGGCCGGAGCATAGTCTTTGGATCAGCCGGAATAACGAATCAACTATAACAGTGTTTGAGCAAATAATCAATCGGAAACGCAAAAAAAGTCCAAAGGAAAACGCGGGCGGGCGTCAGCGGTTTTCCGCGCCCGGACGAAGCAGCCGGACGGCGGCGGAAAGGTCCCTGCGGAAAACGATGAAAAAGAGGGCGGCCAGCGCGGCCGCGGCGGCCAGGCGGAGCGGGAAGTACGGATAGGCCAGGTACAGCAGGCCCCCGAGAATTGCGCTGACGGCGGCGGACAAAAGGAGAAAGCGGTCGTCGTAGAGCCGGACGCCCAGCTTTTTGCGGACGATCAGGAAGTGGAGCAGCAGGAGCATCAGGTAGCTTAAAAAAGTAGTGGCGGCGGCGGCCGCGAAACCGTACTTCGGCACGAAGAGGAAGTTGAGGGCCAGATTGAGGGCGGCGGCCGCCATGGTGCCGAAGGACGCGTACCTGGTCTTTTTCATGTGCAGCTCCAGGTTGATGTAGTGGGCGTACAGGCACTGGCAGATGATCCCCAGGGCCGTGGCGGGGATGGCGGGGGCGGCGGCTTCATAGGCGCTGCCGCCCAGCAGCAGGACCGCTTCCGGTCCAGCGGCGGTCAGACACAGCCCGAGCACGCAGGTGCCGGCGGCAAGCAGCCGGACATAGCGGCGGATCTCCTCCCGCCGCCCTTCCTGCAGACTGTCGTGGAACCAGGGGAGCCAGGCCTGGTTCACCGTCTCCAGCAGCAGATAGAGCAGCAGCGCGTAATTGCGCACCAGGTGAAAATAGGCGACCTCAGTCTGCCCGCTGAAGCGGGCGATGACCAGCTTGTCCGACTGGGCGAGGATGTTCAGGGACAGGGCGTGCAGCATCATGGGCACGGACAGCTCAAGCCCGTAGCGCCAGTATTCCCGGTCAAAAACCGCCCGCCGGCCGGGACGGGCCGTGAGGAAAATCAGCAGGGACAGAACGAAAGTCGGGACGGTCAGGCCGACCATCCGGGAAAAGCCGCGGTCCCACCCGGCAAAAAGGATCAGCAGCAGGGACAGAAGCGCCGGCGCCAGCGCCAGGTACCACTGCATGAGGATATTTTCGCGGGTGCGGTACCGGTAGCGAAGGCCCGCCTGTTTGAAGGTGACCGCCGGGGCGAAGCACAGATAGACAAGGAGCAGCACGGTTTCTTCCGGCCGCAGCGAAAGAAGGGAAGAAAGGGGCCTGAGGAACACCGCCCCCGCCAGGGACAAACCCAGCGACACCAGCAGCGAAAGCGTCCGGACGGAGCCGATGTATTCGTCCAGCTTTTCCGGGTAATCCAGCTTTGCGCGGCCGATGCTGTTCATCAGGTTCAGGCTGAACACCGGGAGCAGCAGCGAACAGCAGGACTGAAAGGTCCCCGCGGCGCCGTACTGGGCCGTGGTGAGCAGGCGGGTAAACAGGGGCGTGGTCAGGAAAGACGTAAGCCGGATCAGTACGGAGGACAGCACATACCACAGCCCGGCCGTGAGCGCGGTCCGGTCGTTGTTTCTGCCGGTCTGCATGCGGGGCGCCGCCTCCTTTGGATCCATTCTGGGCCCGGCCCTCCGGCCGGGGAAAACTGATTATTTTTTGAACAGCCGCCGGATCCGCTCCGTGCCCTGTTCGCCCAGCACGGACTTGAGCGCTTCCTTGGCCTGGCCCTTGCCGGTCCGGTCGATGCGGCTCATCCGGTCAAAGGCCTCGGCGTCTTTGGCGGCCTCGGTGAATACCTCGAACAGGATGGGCCGGGCGGACGGTTCGGGGGAGACGAAATCGGGCAGGCAGCGCTCGAATTCCTCTTTGGTTTCGGCGGTCAGGAACCGGAAACCGAGGTTCTCTGAAAAGTCCCGCAAAAGGGCCGGGGAGGGGCCGCCGAAATGCCCGCCGGCGCAGATGAACCGGTTGGCCTCCTCAAAGCCCAGCCAGCGCTGGGAAGGATGGCCGTTGTGCCGGAAGATGTTGCCCCCGTCGTTGTGCACCACCAGCACCCGGAGGTTGGAATCCACGTGCCGGTTGGCCAGGGCGGTCATGTCGTAAAAGAAGGTCAGGTCCCCCATGACGCCGAAGTACAGACGGTCTTTGCGGCACAAAGAGGCGCCGACCAGGGCGGATACCGTGCCGTCGATGCCCCGGCAGCCGGAATTGCAGGCGGCCCGGACGCCTTCGGGCAGTTCGAAAAAGTTCCACGCCCGGATGGTGTCGCTGCAGCCCAGATGGACCGCGGCCCCCGCCGGGAGGGCTTTGGCCAGGCGGGAAGCGACATAGATGCTGGAGAAGGGCAGTTCGGGGATCCGCTCCGACACTTCCCGGCAGACGCCCCGGAAGGCTTCCGCGTAAAGACCGGGGCCTTCCGGCAGCCCTTCGCTGCAGGCGTCAAAAAACGCCCGCTCTTCCATTTCAAACACGGCCCGGAGCTTCCGCGTCGGGTCCCGCAGCTCCCCGTCCGGGCTGACCCGCCACACCGCCCGGACAGAGGAGGACAGCTTTTCCATCATCCGGTCGTCCGTGGTCTCTTCCCCGATGTGGATCATCAGCCCGATGTCCCTGAGCGGCTCGTACTGAACGTCCTGCGCCGCCAGCAGCGACGCCTGCACCCGGTATTTGCCGTAGTAGCGGCTGGCGTGGTCGCACAGCACCGCGGCGT
Organism: uncultured Clostridia bacterium; assembly: GCA_946409855.1. GTDB lineage: Bacteria > Bacillota > Clostridia > Christensenellales > Aristaeellaceae > UBA4246. The sequence continues at coordinate 2,864 of CAMJXZ010000090.1, forward strand.
CGAAGGCCGCGCAGAAGCGGTCCAGGGAACGGGTTTCTTCATCTGTCCATTCCCGGTGCCCGCCGGCCAGGACGAGGATCTTTTTCCCCTCGCCCGGGTCGATGGGCGGGAGCCTGTCCCCCGGGAAGTAGCGGCGGATGACCGGCGGGTCGGGCAGGCGCTGGACGGAAAACTCCATCTGCGGCCCGCCCCAGGGCAGGTCCAGATGGACCGGTCCGCCGCCGCGGCGCGTCAGCTCCAGGATGGCCCGGTTGATCTTGAGGATGCTGTCCCATTCGTCCTGCGGGGTGCGCACGGGGAAAAGATGTACCTTGAGCCGCACCGTGTCCGACGGGGAAGCGTCCCGGTCGATGGCCTGGGGGGTCAGCTGCCCTGCCTCACCGTAGCCGTGCAGGCCGGTGACGGCCAGGATGGGGAGCTTGCGGTGATACGCTTCGGTGAGCCCGGGGTAGTAGTTGCGGGAGGCGGTGGCTTCCGTGCAGGTGAGCACCACCGGCTCCCCGGATTCGGCGCTCAGCCCGCAGGCCATGTACGCCGCGCTCCGCTCGTCGACGCAGGAATACATCTCAAAGGATCCGTCGTGCTGCAGGCTGCCCACCAGTTCCATGTTGGTGGTGCCGGGGGAGGCGATCACCTTGCGGATGCCGTGGGCTTTGAGCAGGGCGACCAGCAGCTGCACGTTCCGGTTGGCCGCGTAGTAATAGGTCATTGCGTGTCCTTTCCGCCGCCGGAGGCGGCCAGAAGAATCTGTTCACGGAGGATCGCCTCCGTTTCCCGGACGGCCCGGGCGGCGATCTGTCCGCTTTCCCGGGCGGCCTCCCGCAGCGCGCCGCGCTGATTCATCAGCTCCATTGTCTGATCCGCGGCCTCCTGGGCGGAAAAACGGGTCAGGTCCACAAGATAAGGATAGGAAAGACTTTTCAGCAGCCCCGTGAATTTCGGGCTGTAGGCCGTCGGGATGACCGCCGTGCCCGCCGAAAGGGCGCTGATCACGGCGTGCATCCTGGCGCCGATCAGAAGATCCATCCGGGCGACCGCTTCCCGGGCCCGGACGGGGCTGTCAAAGGGCGGCAGCACCCGCGCGTCCGGGAACGCTTCCCGGAACAGGGGGCCGGCGTCCTGCCCCACGTGGGGGATCAGGAAGACCTCACAGCGGCTGTCCCGGGTCAGGCGGGTGAGGATCAGCCGCAGGTACTCGTCGTAATCCGCCTTCAGGGCGAAGCGGACGTCGGTGGGTTCGGTTCTGTTTTGGACCAGGAGGGAGGAAGCGTTGACCCCGACGCGGATCCTGCCGGACGCGGGCTTCTCCTGCTCCGTCCAGGGGAGGGCGAAGGCCAGGTCGGTCAGGGCGGGCACCTCCCGGCCGCACAGGGCTTTCGCGGCCTGCGCGGACGCCGTGTCCCGGGCCAGGACACACCGGGCCTTTTTGAGCACACGCGCCGCCCGGCGGGCGTTCCGCTCTTTGAGAAACGGCCCGTAGGTCTGCGGCCCCAGGATCAGCGGGCGGTCCATCGAAAGGATCTTTTCCTTGATCCGGGTAAAGCCCCGGAAGCGCCAGGGGCCGTAGATGTCCGTCAGCGAATCCCCCTGCGTCAGGTCGATGAAAAGATCGCATTCCTTCATGGCGGCATACGCTCTTTGGGTCAGCCGGGGATGGCGCAGCTCGGCCAGGGGATGGAACAGGGACGTGGTTTTGACGGCGGCCAGCTGCCCGGGGTCCATCCGAAGCCCGCTGGTCATCAGGCCGGTGGCCCGTTTGTCCGGCAGGTCTTCAAAGACGCGATACCGGAAAGACATTTGGGTTTCCCCGGCGATGCGCTCCAGCATGGAAAGCAGCGACCAGGTCAGCGCCGCGCAGCCCATGTTCTCGGTATGGATCATGCAGCCTTCCAGGCCGACGGTGAGGGTTTTATCTGTCATGGAAACCTCCCGGGCCCGGTCTTTTGCCCGGGCATTGTTTCCAGAAAGGTGTAAATCAGGAACAGGTACATGCACCTGCCCGGGTCCAGAAAGCTCAGGTTGATCAGGCCCACCGTCAGGTACAGAAGCAGGCTCTTTACCGTCCGGGCCATGGGGGAGCCGGAACGCCCGGCCGCGCGGAAGGAGCCGAACAGGAACCAGAGCGACCAGATGAGGCCCAGCAGGCCGAACTCGTTGATCAGGCCGATCAGGCCCACGTCGCTGCGGTAATACTGGCCGGCGGGGCCGTAGAGCAGCTGCCAGCCGGCGATGCTTTTGCTGGAACTGATCAGCCCGATGCCGGTCAGCGGATGCGCAAGGAACTGCTCCCAGTAATGGCTGATGGCCCGCAGGCGGACCACGAAGCCCGCGTCGCCGTACAGATAGGAGTACAGCGCCGGGGTCAGGCTGTCGGACAGGATGAAGGCGAAAATCAGCAGCGCGGCCGAAAGAAACAGGAACAGGAGCTTGACCAGCCAGTGGGTCTTTTTCTCCGTCATCATCACCAGGAAAAAGACCGCGGCCAGGTACAGGACGACCGTCCTGGTTTTGCTGACGAACACCACGTGGATCAGGCCCAGGATCAGGTTGACCGCGTCCGCCCGGCCGGCGTTTCTTTCCAGCACCCGCACCATGGAGATGATCAGCCCGGTATACAGGACGATGCCGCCGACCTTGAGGCGGATCGACCCGTTGCGGATCAGGGCGGAGGTGACGGTCACCTGAAGGAGATTGATTTCAGCCAGGGAATACAGCGAAAAGGCGATCAGCGCCACGGCGGAGGAAACGATCGAGAACAGGACGATCAGCCGGAGCAGCCGGGGCAGGAAATCCCTCTGCCGGATCTCCGGGTACTGGAGCAGGGCGAAAAAGCACAGCGGGGGGACAAAATAATAGACGGCCTCCTTGGCGATCAGGTGGATGGGCTGGCGGACGATCAGCCAGGTGACGGGGATCTCCAGCAGCATCAGCGCGAGAAAGCAAAGGATCTGCGGGGCGAAGCGGAAGGAAAGGTGGACCCGTTTGGTGATGCTCACGCTGTACACCAGGGAGGCGCCCGCCAGGACGATCAGGCACAGGAAGGTAAAATCCGTGCTGTACAGTTCCCCCAGCACCGGCAGATACACGTAAAACCCGAACAGCTGCGTCAGCAGAAGCAGCAGGAAAAACAGGTACACCATGCAGGCGCTCAGGTGCAGCGTGCGCACCGAGCGCCCCAGGGGTGAGGCAAACAGCCCCGGGAAAAACCTGGCCAGCCGGCGCAGCGTCTGCCGGGCGGCCTGTCTGAGCCGCCCGGCAGCTGTCCGGGACACGTTTTTCATGCGGCTGTTCACTGTCCTTTCTTCTGCCTGAAATCAGCAAGCGCTTCTTTGTACAAACCGGTGACCCGGGCGCCGATCCTGTCCCAGGAAAGGGCCTTGCGCACCTTCTCCCTGCCGCGGGCGCCCATGGCCGCCCAGCTGTCCTTCCGGTCCGCGGCCCGTTCCATGGCCCGGGAAAGGCTCTCCGCGTCCCCGGGGGCGCAGAGAAAGCCGCTCTCGCCTTCCGAAACGAATTCCTCAAAGGAGGGAATGGCGGTGGCGACGGCCGGTTTCCCGTAGGCGTACACCAGCTGCAGCACGCCGCTCTGGTAGACGTCCCGGTAGGGCAGCACGCACACGTCGCAGGCGGAATAATAGGCGCTCAGCTCTTCTTCCGGGATAAAGCGGATGTCCGTCCTGAGGACGGAGCTGTCCAGCCCGAAGCGATCGATCAGCTCCTGATAGACGCTGAAATCGTCCTTCCAGACGCTGCCGGCCACTACCAGGAACAGGTTGTCCCGCCGCCGGCACAGCTGCCCGAAGGCGGTCAGCAGCACGTCCAGCCCCTTGACCTTTTTGATCTGTCCGAAAAAAAGAAAGACAGTCCTGTCCTTTGGGATGCCCAGCCGTGTCCTGGCCGTATCGGCCGGAAGGGGGGCGGCAAAGTCCAGGAAATGGCCGTGGGGGATCAGGGACACCTTGTCATGAAGCTCCGGAAAGAGCGCCTGAAAGCGGGCGACGTTGGCCTGGGCCTGGACAAAGATCCGGCTGCACCAGGCGTAGATCCTGCGGTAAAAGTACAGGTCGAAGCGCTTCTGGTCAAAGGGCAGGATGTCGTGGACGCCGGCCACCGGGCAGATCCCCCTTTTCGCGAGCCTGCGGATGAAAAAGGCGTCCGCCGGGGAAAGGGAGAACCATTCCAGATGGACGATGTCAAACCGCTCCCGCCGCGCCTTCCGGAGAATCCAGCGCCAGACGGACAGGTAGTTGAGGGCCTTGCGGAGCTTCCCGATGTCCTTGCGGGAGGTCAGGAAACGGCGGTGGCAGGGGCAGCGGCAGTATCCTGTGTCCTCCACGCCGTCGGTCACCATCTCCACCCGGCAGCCCGCGTCCAATAACGCGTTGGCCAGGCTGAAGGAATACTTGAAGTTGACGGACGCGATCTGGTCCAGAATCAATACCTTCATACGGACGCGTCCTTTCCCTTTCCGCCGCGCAGGAAGGAGGAAAGCGCCCTGCGCAGGTCGTGAAGCCGGTATTCCCCCCGCATGCACCGGACGAGGCACCGGGCGGTGCAGGACAGGTACGCGGCCGGGCGCCGGAGTGGGGGGAGCCGTTTTTGAATCAGGAGATATTTGCTGCGGATCTGATAGAAGCTGCCGGCGGCGGACGCCCGGACGGAAGCGCTCACCTTGTGGTCAATGACCGCGCCGGGGACGTAACGGATGGAAAAGCCCTTTTCCATGAGGCGCAGGCAGTAATCCGTGTCTTCCTCATAGAGGAAAAAAACCTCGTCCAGGAACCCGGCGGCAAGCACCGCTTCCCTTCTGAGCATCAGGCAGCACCCGCTGGCGAAGCTGACGGCCCGGGAGGGGCCGGGGGTTTCCCGGTCGGGCTGTCCGTATCCAAAGTGCCGGGTGCGCAGGGTGACGGGGGAAACGCTGCCCCCCGCGTACCAGAGCGTATCCGGCCGGGCGGCAAAGCGGATGCGGCAGGTGGAGGCGCCGCAGCGGGCGTCCTCCCGGAAGGGGGACAAAAGGCCGTCCAGGAACCCTTCCGTGACCAGGGTGTCGTTGTTTAAAAGCAGCAGATAGTCGGCCCCCCGGTCCAGGGCGAAGCGCATCCCCAGGTTGCAGCCGGCGGCAAACCCGCCGTTGACGGGGGAGGGGAGCAGATCAAAGGCGTATTGCGCCTGAAGCGCGTTCAGCGTATCCAGGGACTTGTCCGTACTGGCGTTGTCCACGACAACTACGCGGAAAGGAGGCGACTTTACCCGCCGCAGGCTTTCGATGCATTCGGCCGTATCCTTCGCGCCGTTGTAGTTGACCAGGATGATCCAGATCATTTTCCCTCCGGTCGTCCGCTCTGGCTTTGGGGCGCTGCGCCCGACGTCCACAGCTGTTCGTATTGCCGGGCGATTTTGTCCCAGCTGTATTCCGCTTTGATCCGCTCCCGGGCTTTCCGTCCGTATTCTTCCCTGCGTTCTTCCGGGAAGGTTTCCGTTTGGTCGACCCGGTCGATCAGGGCGCGCAGGCTCCCCGGTTCTTTAGTCCAGTACAGCGCGGCGTCCCCCGCCGCTTCCCGGTTGTAGGGCACGTCCACCAGCAGGTTCAGCTTCGTGGCGGCCAGGGCCTCCAGGAGCGTGGGATTGGTGCCGCCCACGGTATGTCCGTGCAGGTTGGCGTAGGCGTTTTCCCGGATCTTCCGCAGCAGCTCCCGCCGGTAGACGGGGGGGACAAAGCGGACGCGGGGGTCTTTCTCAAAGCCGGTGCTTTTGCGCAGGCTCTCCATCGTGCTTTTGTCCCCGGTGGTGATCAGCACCAGGGGGCGCCGGGCGCCGGACGCCATGAATTCGCGGATCATGGTTTCAAAGCTGTTTTCGGGCACCAGCCGGGCGCAGCACATGTAGTACCCGCCGGGGGTCAGGCCGTTATCGGCCAGCCACCCGGTAAACGCCGGGTTGCCGCCGGACAGGGGAGAGGGCGTCAGGTGGGCGCCGTAGGGGATGAAAACCGTCTTTGGCGCGTAACGCTTGTACGTTTCCAGGAGGTTTGCCTCGATGCGCCGGGAATCGCAGACCAGCACGTCCGCGCGCCGCACGGTCAGCCGTTCGGACAGCCGCCAGTAGGCGCGCACGGGGGCCGGCCATTTGGCCCGCAGGTATTCCTGCCCGTCTGGGTTCACGTACAGGGTGCCGCCCAGACGGTGCACGGCCCGGACCAGAGGACCTAAAAACGGCCCGATCCGGCAGGCCAGCAGATAAAAGACCGGCTGTTTCATCCGGTTTTCCCGGCAGAAGCGGACGGCTTGCCGCAGCCCGTCTATGTCCAGCGCGACGGCCTGCGCCGGCCCCAGGGGCGGCACGGAAAGCTTTCTGATCCGCGCGCCGTTCCACAAAAACACTTGCCCGTCCAGCGGGGTGACGCCGGCCAGCCCGCTTTCGTCCATGGCGCCGCTGCCGCGGGCCTTGACCGTGACGTGATAGCGCAGCACGGGATGGTCCCGGTGGCAGGCCAGCAGCTCCGCCACAAAGGATTCAAACCCCCCGTACTGCCCGACGCTCTTGGCGCCGACGATGAAAACGTGCCGTTCCTGGCCGGCGCTCTGCGTCTGATTGTCCATGAAGGCTCCTTCCGGCGGCCGAATGCGCCTGACGATACCTGAATATTGTACCACAGCAGCCGGAAAAAGAAAATCTTTTCCCGGAATTTCCCGCAATTTCTTTCCTCCGGACGGGGGCGGACGCTTGAAAGATCGGCGGAAGGCTTTTATAATAGAAGGGTATTCTCCTGAACAACGCCAAAGAAACGAGGAGGCCCCGATGAAATACCCCTGCCTGGTGGTGGACCATGACGACACGGTGGTGAACAGCACCGCCACGGTGCATTATCCCTGCTTTGTGGCGTACTGCCGGGAATATTTCCCGGATTACCGGTGCACGCTGGAAGAATACTTCCTGAAGAATTTCGACCCGGGCGTCCTGCCCTTTTTCCGGGACGAGGTGGGCATGAGCGAGGAGCAGATGGTCCACGAGCAGGCCTGGTGGAACGAATACGTCCGCGGGCACGTGCCCCAGGCCTACCCGGGCATCCGGGAGGTCCTTTCGGAGCAGAAGCGCCGGGGCGGAACGCTCTGCGTGGTGTCCCATTCCATGAAGGACAATATCCTGCGGGATTACCGGGAAAACGGCCTGCCGGAGCCGGACCTGGTGTTCGGCTGGGACGAACCGCGGGACCAGCGCAAGCCGTCCCCGTACCCCCTGAAGCGGATCATGGAAACGCTGGGCGTCCGCCCGGAGGAAATGCTGGTGCTGGACGACCTCAAGCCCGGCTACGACATGGCCCGCGCCGCCGGCGTTCCCTTCGCCGCCGCCGGCTGGGCCAACGATATCCCGGAAATCGAAGCCTTCATGCGCGCCAACTGCGGCCTGTATTTCAAGACCATCCCGGAACTGAAGCGGTACCTGTTCGACTGAACAGGTACCGTAGGTGGGTCTCGCGACCCCCCTACGGAACCCCCCAAACGGATTTGCCTCTCGCCCTTTCAGGGCTC
>CAMJXZ010000091.1 GCA_946409855.1 uncultured Clostridia bacterium
CAGAATGGGTATTTTGCCGGGTTCCAGTACTGCGAGTTAACATCAGGATCGGTGTCGGCACCGGCACACCCGGGATGAAACTGCCGATGGCTTTGATGATCCCGCTGTCCACGGTGGGCGTGGCGCCGCCGTTGATCCAGTAGGCGATCGACCGGCCGCAGGTAAAGAGGATGAGGGTGGCGATCATCGGCTGGATACGGAAGACGGAAACCAGCGTGCCGTTGAAGGCGCCGAACAGCATGGCGACGGCGCAGCAGACCGCAAAGCCGCCCAGCACCAGCAGGGGGGTGATTTCCGTGCCGCTCTTGAGCACCTTGACAAAGGCGCTGCCGGCGATGGCCGCCAGGCACCCCACCGAAATGTCCTGCCCGCCGGAAGCGGCGGTCACCAGGGTCATGCCCATGGAAAGGATCACCAGCTCGGAGGCACCGTTGAGGATGCTGATCAGGTTCCCCTGCAGGACAGGGTTGCCGTCGTTGTTGGTCGCAAGCTCGACGCTGAAAAAGCTCGGATCCCGGATGAGGTTGAACACGATCAGCAGGCCCAGCGCGATCAGCGGCACCAGCAGCTGCGCGTTATTCTGAAAAAAGGTGTTTTTGCGCCTGATTGGTTCGCTCATCTCAGTTGCCACCTCCCGCGATGGTGTACATGATCTGTTCCTGCGTCAGCTGATCGCCGGTCAGCTCGCCGACGATCTTCCGGTCGCGCATGACGATCAGCCGGGAACAGGTGCGCAGCATCTCCTCGATCTCGGAGGAAATGAAGGTGATGCTCATGCCCTCCCGGGCCAGTTCCAGCACCAGCCGCTGGATTTCCGTCTTGGTGCCGACGTCGATACCCCGGGTCGGTTCGTCCAGGATCAGGTATTTGGGATGGGTCAGCAGCCACCGGGCCAGGATCACCTTCTGCTGGTTGCCGCCCGAAAGGGATTTGATGGGCGTATCCGAGGAAGCGGTCTTGATGTCCAGCGCCTTGATGTACTCATCGGCAAAGGCTTCCGCCTGCGCTTTGGTGAAGGGATGGAAAAAGCCGTTCATTACCTGCAGCGCCAGCAGGATGTTATCGCGGACGGACAGGTCCGCAATGATGCCGTCCCGCTTGCGGTCCTCCGGCAGATAGCCGATGCCCTGCCGCATGGCGTCCCGGGGTTTACGGATCGCGACCGGCTTCCCTTCCATGGTCGCGCTGCCGCCGGTGACCCGGTCGGCGCCGAAAATGGCCCGCACACTTTCGCTGCGGCCCGAGCCCAGCAGGCCCGTAAAGCCGTTGACCTCGCCCTTGGCCACCCGGAAATCAAAGGGGCGGCTTTCGGTGCTCGACAGGCCGTGCACCTCGTACAGCGTTTCGCCCTGCGCGGACTGCGCGTTCTTGTCGATCACCGCCAGGCTTTCCAGCTCCTTGCCCATCATCTTGGCCACCAGCTCTACCTGCGGCAGCTGTTCGACTTCATAGGCACCGACCAGCCCGCCGTTGCGCAGCACGGTGATCCGGTCGCAGACCGCGTACACCTGCTCCAGGAAGTGGGTCACGAAGATGATCCCGACACCCTTCTTTTTCAGGTCCCGCATCAGGGAAAAGAGCATTTCCACCTCTTTTTCGTCCAGCGAGGAGGTGGGCTCGTCCAGGATCAGCACCCGGCAGTCCATATCCACCGCCCGGGCGATGGCCACCATCTGCTGCACCGCCAGGGAGCAGCTGCCCAGCTGCTGGCGGGGACGGGCGGGAATGCCCAGGCTTTCCATGAGCCTGCCGGTCCTTTTTTCCCTGTCCGCCCAATGGACGGCCAGCCCTTCTTCCCGGCCGATGAACATGTTTTCCGCCACCGTCAGGTTGGGACAGAGGGTGATCTCCTGATAAACCGTGCTGATACCCGCCTTCTGGGCATCCTGCGGGGAGCGGATGCTGACGGCCTGCAGGGGCTCCCCGATGAGGATTTCCCCCGCGTCTTTGCTGTAAACGCCCGTAAGCACCTTGATCAGGGTGGACTTGCCGGCGCCGTTTTCCCCCATCAGCGCGTGGATCTCTCCTTTACACAGGGAAAAGTCCACATTCTCCAGGGCTTTGACACCGGGGAAGGATTTGCTGATCCCGCGCATGGACAGGATCACGTTTCCCTCCGCCTCCGCCGCTTCCTTGGCCAGATTCACGGCACCCATTCTCCGCACCGCTCCTTTCCTTTAAAAAAGCGCGGTGTGGAACGCGGATTGCTCCTTATTCCACACCGCGCCGGCGTTATTGCGTCAGTCGTTGTCTGATTATTCGCCCAGGCCGTAGGCCGCGATATCATCCTCGGTGATCTCGCGGGCGTCAAAGCCCTTCTCCACGGAGATGATCTGCTTCTTCTCGTTCAGGCCTTCGATGGTGCCGCCCTGCTCCAGGACCTTGATCATGCTGTCGATCACGGCCGCCTGGAAGGGAGAGCACTGACCGTCGTAGTTCCAGTTGCCGGCCAGCAGTTCGCGGAGCGCCCACTTGTTGCAGTCAAAGCCCATGACCACGACTTTGCCGTTCACGCCGTGGGTAATGCCGGCTTCGTCCAGAGCGGCCACAGCGCCGCGGGCCATACCGTCGTTCTCGGCGTAGATGACGTTGAATTCATCGCCGGCGTTGATAACGGCTTCCACGATCTTCTTGGCTTCGGCTTCGTCCCAGGTAGCGGTCTGCTGGGCAACCTTGATCATGGTGCCGGCAGCAAACTGAGCGTCCAGCGCGCCGGTGCGGCCCAGCTGCGCGTCGCTGCCCATAGCGCCCTGAATGTGGATGACCTTGTATTCGGGGAGCGCCAGGCTCAGCAGCCAGTTGACAGCGGTGTTGCCTTCATCGGCCATGTTGGAAACGACGGCAGCGGCGAACAGTTCGGGGTCGCAGTCGATCATGCGGTCGAACAGGAACACGGTCACGCCCTGCTCCTTGGCATCGGCCAGCACGGCGTCCCAGCCGGTGGTCTCAGCGGCGGAGATCAGCAGGTAGTCCACACCGTCGGTGATGAACTGACGGGCGGCGCTCAGCTGCTCATCGTTTTTCAGGCTGTAGAAGGTCTTGGCTTCGTAGCCGTTCTCGGCGGAGAAAACCGCTTCAAAGTCCTTGACGTTGGCTTCACGGTAGCCGGATTCGGACGGAGGGTTGTTGACGATGCCGACCTTGATGCCATCCGCCAGAGCGGCCGTCGCGGCGAGCATCATAGCGAGTGCCAGAACCAATGCGAGCAGTTTCTTCATAATGATACCTCCAGTTTTCTCTTTTAGGCTTTCGCCCATTGTACACATTATAGGCCATCGGGCTCCGCCAGACAATAAAGAGAATTCCGGATCAGGTTCAAATTTTTCCGGATTTGCCCGCCCGCAATTTACTTTCCGGTTAAAAATCTTCCGGATTCGGTTGAAAATCTTCTCCGGCGGCGCTTTTACGGTATTCGCTGGGGGTGACGCCGGTGTGCTTCTTGAAGATGTAGCTGAAATAGTGGGCGTCGTTGTATCCCACCTCCTGAGCGATCTGGGCGGCGCGCAGGCGGGTGGTGGCCAGCAGCTCCCTGGCCTTGCCGACGCGAAGCGCCGTCAGGTACTGGGTAAAGGTCAGGCCCGTCTCCTGGGAGAACAGGGCGCAGAAGTGGCTCTGGGACATATGCACCTCCCCGGCCACGTCCTGCAGCATCAGGTTCGGGTCCGAAAAATGGCTGGTCAGAAAGCGTCTGGCCTGGCTGACCGCGCTGCCCGCCTCCGGGCCCCGGTCGTTCCTCAGGCGGATCGCCCGGCGCAGCAGCGCCGCCAGCTGGCGGAAGCCCGCTTCCCCTTCCGTGCGCAGCGCCTCGGCCACCTCCGCCTGCGGCAGCACCTCCCGGGGATCTCCGCCGGCTTCGTGGATCATCCGCTGGGCGGCCAGCAGCGCCGCGACCCGCAGATACCCAAGCGCCAGGGCGGGATCCATGGAGGCGGTGTATTCGGTCATGACCGCTTCCACATCCTCCTGAGACGCGTACTGCAGCCGCTCGTACAGGGGACTGAGCTCCGCCTCCGACAGTGCGGCGGAAGGCGCGGAAACCTCGTCCACCCCCACGATCCTTCGGCCCTTTTCCCCCCGGGCCGCCTGCAGGCGGCGCACGTGGCGGGCCGACTTCATGCTGCGGCGGATGGCGTGATAATCGTCCACCGTTTCCCCTACCGCAAAGATCAGGGTTTCCAGGGTGATCAGCTCCGGCAGACGGATGGCCGAATTGGCGAAGGAATAGGCCCGCTCCTCCGTATCCCCATGGTTGTCTCCCAGCACCAGCGCCCGGGCTCCGTGAGGCGCGCCGCAGACCTGGACGCCCCCGCCGCTCATTTCCGCCAGGGCAAAGAGCGCGTCGCGGCAGACCGCCCGGTCCTCATCCTTCGCGTCAAAGAAGATGTCGATCACCGCGTAGCAGGAAGCGGACAGATTGACCCCAAGCCCGCGCATCTGCCGCAGCAGCGCGTCGTCGTCCGCCGGGTTGCCTTCGTCGGTAAACAGGGACGCCAGCAGCTTGTCCCGCAGGAACTGGCTGCCGTGGGTCACCCGCTCCCTGAGGGCGGAAAGATGCTCCCGGTCCCGCCGCTTTTCCTCGATCTGTTCCCGGACCTTCTGCAGGGCCTGACGGAGCTCCTCCGCGGTCACCGGCTTGAGGAGATAATGCCGCACCCCCAGGGACATGGCCTTCTGGGCGTAGGCAAAGTCATCGTACCCGGACAGGATGATCCGCTCCACCCAGGGCATGGTGCGCTGCACCTCCTCGCACAAGCGGATGCCGTCCATAAACGGCATGCGGATATCCGTCAGAAGGATGTCCGGCCCCAGGTCACGGATCATGGGCAGCGCCATTTCCCCGTCCGGCGCCTCCCCCACCAGCTGAAACCCTTCGGCCTCCCAGGGAAAGGAATTGCGCAGGCTTTCCCGGATGGCGATCTCGTCATCCACGAGAAACACTTTCATCATGCTCCAGTTCCTCCTTCCTGAGCGCGGGCACCGTAAAGGACACCGTGGTACCGCTTTCGTCCGACTGAATGGCCAGCCCCTCTTCCTGCCGGTAATACAGGCGGATGCGCAGGTCCACATTTTTCAGGCCGAAACCGGTCCCTTCCGGGTCGGGCGCGGGGCGGGCTTCCGCCCGTTCCTCCCGCAGCATCGCGCGGACCGCCTCCAGCTTTTCCGGGGGCATGCCCCGGCCGTTGTCGGTGACCGAAAAGGTCATGGTTTCCCCCGACCGGCACGCGCGGATCCCGATCCGCCCGCCGCCCCGCTTGGCCTTGATCCCATGGTACAGGGCGTTTTCCGCCAGCGGCTGCAAAAGCAGCTTGGGCATCCACAAATCCGTGACGTCTCCCTCGACATCCACCGAATAATCCAGGATGTCCCGGTAGCGGATCTTCTGGATGCTCAGATAGGCGGTGGTATGGCGGATCTCCTGTTCCACAGGGATCCAGTCCGCACCGGCGGACAGAGAGATGCGGAAAAAGTCGCTCAGATTCCGGGTCAGGCTGATGACGTCCTCCGCCTTCCCGGATTCCGCCTGCCAGATGATGGCGTCCAGCGTGTTGTACAGGAAATGGGGGTTGATCTGGGCCTGGAGCATCCGCAGCTCCGCCTTGGCCAGGTGCTCCTGCTTGAGGCGGTTCTGCTCGATCAGGCCCTCCAGCCGGGCCGCCATCCGGTTGATCTGGTCCGCCAGGTTTTTCAGGTCCGCCACTTCCACGTCGCTGACCCGTTCCTCAAAGCCGCCGTTGGCGATCCGGTCCACGGTGTTTTCCAGGCGCATCAGGGCGCCCCGGATGACGGCGGTCAGCCGCACGGTTTCCAGACGCGTCCAGAGCAGCGCGCCCAGCAGCAGCAGGAACTCGACCCCCGCGGCCGACATCAGGATCAGCCGGATCCGGCGGCCGGCCTGGGCGGCTATGGCGATCTCCTCGGAAAGGAAGGCGTCGATCTTGTCCCCCGCCAGCTCGCCCACCTGCCAGACCTCGTCCACGATGGCCTCGATCTCGCTGACCGGCCGGCGGGCGGTCATGCCGTCCCGGACCTGGCCGGCGTAATGCCACACGGTGTCCATCGTCCGGCGGGCGACGGTCAGCTGCACCGCGCGGCTGCCGTCCGTTTTTTGAAGCAGCGCCTCCAGCGTCTCGTTGACCTGCGCCACCTGCTCCGGGACCCCGCTCTCCGCGAAGGGAACCCGGCCCGCCGCCACGCTGAAGAGGTTCTTCGCCAGCTCCGTTTCCACGATGGGTTTTAATTCCGAAGCGGTCGCCATCCGCTGGATCATGGCCTGGTACTGCTGGGTGTACACCAGCGTAACCGTCAGCCCGATCACCACCGGGATGATCAGCAGCGCCGCCACGGACCAGACCGACCGCTGGACGTAGGCGGTAAAGCTGGTCAGTTTCCTTTTTTTCATGGTCAGAAGCCCTCCGGCTCAGGGCCCGCCGGGTCGTCCAGGTCGGAAAAGGCCGATTCCACGGGGTGGGAGATCTTGGGGATGCTGCGCCCGTTCACCAGCCCCTGCACCAGGGCCATCACGGAACCGCCCAGCGCCGGGGTGCACTGCACGACGCAGTTGACCCGCCCGTCCTTAAGTGCCTGAACCGCCTCCTTTTCCCCGTCCACGGAAATCAGCAGGATGTCCTTCCCCGGCCGGACGCCCTGCCGGTCCAGCACGTCCAGCGCCCCCAGGGTCATGGAATCGTTGTGGGAATAGACCACGTCGATCCCCTCCGCCCCGAAGCGGGACAGCAGCTCGCTCATGCACTCCTCCCCCTTGGAGCGCAGGAAATCGCCGGATACGGAGGCGATCACCGTAAACCGCGTGTCCTCCCCGATGACGTCCAGGAAGCCGCGCCGCCTGTCCCGCATGGGGGTGGAATCGATGGTGCCGCTGATCTCCACGATGTTCATGTGAACAGCTTCCAGGGCGTCCGCCTTTTTGACCAGGTATTCCCCTGCCCGGCGGCCCTCCTGGTAAAAGTCCGCCCCGACGTAGGCCGTGTACAGGCCCTCGTCCGCGTTCTCGATCATCCGGTCCATCAGAATCACCGGGATCCCGGCCTCCCGGGCTTCGTTCAGCACGTTGTCCCACCCGGTCTCCACGATGGGCGAAAAGACGATCACGTCCACCCGGGAGGCGATAAAGTTCCGGATGGATTTGATCTGCAGCTCCTGCTTCTGGTTGGCGTTTTCCATCATCAGGGCAAAGCCGTATTTATCCGCCGCGTCCACCATGCTGGCGGTGTTGGCGATCCGCCAGGAGCTCTCCGCCCCCAGCTGGGAAAAGCCCACCACCACGGAACGGTCCGGCTGCGGGGCGGGATCGGGCCGCCTGGCGCACCCGCCCAAAGCAAACACCAGCACCAGGGCCATCAGGAAAACGCGGACGCGGCGCATGGGCCATCCCCCTTTTTTCACGTCCGTCCGGCCGCCGGAACACCCGGGCCGGACGAACATCTTTGATCGATGAATCCTATTATAAAAGAGAACCGGGAAATTGTCAAAGGGAGGGGGAAGCAAGGGCGGGGGACGGGGAAGGGGAACAAATAACACAGGGGGTTTGCCTGTCAAAGCATTGCTGTGTTTCACCGGGGCATGATCCTTCCGGACAATTCCTTCTTAATAATCAATGCAGCCGCCGGACAGGATCAGGCTGCTTTTGTTTATTTTAGGGCGTGCAGGAACTCGGTGATTCGTTCAAGGGCTTCGGTCACCGGAATGCCCATCCAGTTGGATGAGCGGGATCGTTCCAGTCTTTGACGATAGGTTCGGTCTGCAAACGTCCGCTGAACTCTTGCCCGGATTGCATCCATGTTGTTTTCCCTCATGCCGGGATCAGAAAAAATATATGTATTCATGCACTGCTCCAGGCGATGACAGTCAACATGACCGGATAGATAACACATATCAAATACGTCTTTATAACGTGTTGAAAGCGGGCCGAAGCGAAGGATGGAACGAAGTTTCTCTGTGAAGATCTGTTCCTTCGAATTGATCAGGAGGCTGGCGCCTTCGTCATCCATGCAGACATCAAAGCAGTATTCATCCTGTTCAATCTGTACCTGCTTATGAACACCCAGATCGATCTTGCTCCGCAGCGAATAGCCGGTTTCATCCGTAATGGTGATGAAGACACGCTTGCCATGGTATTCCTGCTGAGAAAGCTCTTCTATCTCCCCGGCAATTTGGACAGCAATTCCTTCGAGACAGTTAAGGCGGCTGATAAAGTTCCTGATGGAATCATCCCCAAGAGAATACCGGATGAAGTCCAGGTCCATATCCTGTGTGGCCCGTCTTGCGTCGCCGGTGATGCTGCGCATGACCACGCCGCCCTTTACGGTGATGTGGCTGGCAAAGGAGCTTTTATCAATCGCTTTCAGAACGATATCCTGACACACACGCGCTTCGGCATTCGCCTGGGAATAGCCTTCGTCACGGACAGCGTCTATCAACTCCCTGAGATTCATGTTCACAATACCTCCATTTGCAGCGCTTCCATGATCATCTTCCGTTTAGGCACAGACATGGCGTAATCCTGAATGTCCTGCATATTCAGCTGAAGCAATATTTTTCGGTAGTTCAGTAATACCTCTTTGTACAGGTCAAAAGGCAGTTTATTCTTATAACGCAGGAGCTCAATCAGCAGTCTTTCTCTGCTGTATATCCGGACCGGGTAGTCATGTTCCTGATCCATGACCGCACCCCGGTCCAATATCTCATCAGGGACAAAATACTGCCTTACCCGGGCATCCCGAATCTTCGCCGCATTCCGGCTTGTCGCCAGATCACAGACATCGGGAATCACATCCGTCAGACCGTAGTGATAGAAAGCGCTCAGAAGCGTTATTACGCCTCTGGGATACCGATGAGAGATGATCGCGTTTTCCGGAACGTGTTTCTGCTCGGCAAACACACCGTTTTCCAGCCGGAAAAGACGGCCGGCAGCGATCCGCTGTTCAATATAATAATCTGAACCAAAGCGGGCAAGACACGCTTGTCTTGACAGCAGCTGCGGCAATGCCATCGCCTCCTGTCCGATGATAGTCCGCAAATTTTTTTATTTTGCGGATGTTTATTTAAATAATATCATCGCAATAAGCTGCTGTCAAGCGGAAAGAAGATTAGCCTGTTAAGGCATGGTTGTCTTTCATAGGAACTTGATCCTTCCGGACGGTTTTTCATCGTTACGGCCGCTCTTCCGCATGATGATTCCCGCCGGCTAAAAGTTCCAGGAAACGGAGGATGCAGCCGGGTTTTTGCCTCCGGCTGCATCCCTCCTGGTTTGTGTATGAACTTGTCTGACGCCCGTCCGGCGAGCGGCTTCGATGTTACCGATCCAATTGGATGGAAGACGCCATCACCTTGTACAGGGTGGCGCAGGGTTCCTGGTTGGCCAGGCTGAAGCTGAACACCAGGGCGATGACCTGAAGCGTCTTCTTGAAAGCCGGTCATTCTTCGGCCGTCTTTTCCGGTTCGGCCCCGGAGCGCTCCATCTCCCCCCACCGGTCCCGGAAATAGTGGGCCGCCATCTTGGGCGCGCGGTCCCGGGTGAAGAGGCCCTTTTTGTTGCCGCCTGCCCGCATCGGGCCCTGGCAGGTGGAAAAGTCGGCGAAGTTCCAGGGCATCTCGCCGACGACGAAATCCCGCTCGTCCAGGCAGGCGTTCATCGTCCGGTAGTAGGCTACCTGGAATTCCTCGGTGAACATTTCCGGCGCGGCGCCGTGGAGGCCGGCGATGGTATCCGCCCCGTACTCCGACAGGACGACGGGCTTGTGCTGCCCGGCCCACCAGTCCAGCTCCAGGCGGAAGGCGTAGCAGGCGGCGTCCAGGTCCCCGGAGAGGTTGTACCAGCCGTAGTAGCGGTTGATGAACACCACGTCCATGGAGCGGATCACCCGGTCCCGGTCGTATTTGTTCTGGCAGCCCACCACGGTCACCGGGCGGTCCTGCGGGTCTAATTGGTGCGCCAGGTCGTACAGCGGGCGCCAGTAGTCGTAGGCCTTGTCCGGGAAGGTGTCGGTGTCCGGCTCGTTGCCCAGGCTCCACATCACCACGCTGGGATGGTTTCTGTCCCGGGCGATCATGTCGCGGAGCACTTCCCGGTGATAGTCCGCCAGGTCCCAGCCGTAACGCTCGTCCGCCCACATGCCCACCGCCGGGGTCTCGTCCACGATGACGATCCCCTCCCGGTCGCACAGCCGGTACATCTCTTCCGCGTAGGGGTAGTGGCTGGTCCTGAAGCAGTTGGCGTGGAGCCAGTGGTAGAGGTTGATGTCCGTCACGTTCAGGCACTGGTCCAGGCCCTTGCCGCGGAAGGCGCTGTCCTCGTGCTTGGCCGGGCCGCGGAAATAGAAGGGCTTGCCGTTGATCAGGAAGCGCGTCCCCTCCACCCGGACCTCCCGGATG
>CAMJXZ010000092.1 GCA_946409855.1 uncultured Clostridia bacterium
GGTCAAATTCAGTTTCATGATGAGCGCGCCCGCGGTACTCGGGAGCCTCCTGATGGAGGGAAAAGACCTGCTCAAAGATGAACAGGCCCTGTCTTTGCTCAGCACCATGACCGTCCCGCTGCTGGCGGGGATGCTGGTCGCCTTCGCGGTTGGGCTTCTCACCATGCGCGCCATGCTGAAGCTGGTCAACCGGGTCTCCTTCAAATGGTTCGCGCTGTATATGCTGTTTATCGGCGTGCTGACGATCGTGCTGCAGGTTCTGGGCGTCGGGGCGCTCCGGCCCGTCGGCGCGATGGGGTGAGATACATGAAAGAGGCGCATACGCGGGCCCGGCCCGGCGTGCAGGAAGTGAATATTACCCAGGATACGGTGGACGCCCTGGCGCAGGCTTCCACGATGGAGGAATTTCTGCGGATCGCGCAGCAGCGCGGTATCGACTGGGACAGCCTGCCGGATGAATGGCTTTCGGCGATCGCCGAAGGGGACATTACCGCGTTGCTGCCCCGCCGGCCGCGGAAAAAGAACCTGGCTGAATGAATCGTTCAAATGGAGGTTTTCTATGAAAATCGGTTTCGACCATGAGAAGTATACCCGTCTTCAATCGGAACACATTCTGGAACGCATCAGCCATTTCGGCGGCAAACTGTATCTGGAACTGGGCGGCAAGCTGTTTGACGATTACCACGCTTCCCGTGTCCTTCCCGGCTTTCTGCCGGACAGCAAGGTACGCATGTTCCTGAAACTCCGGGAACAGGTGGAAATCATCGTCGTCATCAACGCCAACGATATCGAAAAAAGCAAGGTCCGCGGCGACCTGGGCATTACCTATGACCTGGACGTCCTGCGTCTGATCGACGCTTTCCGGAGCATCGGGCTGTATGTCGGGTCCGTCGTGATGACCCGCTATTCCGGGCAGCCTGCGGCCGATCTGTTCGCGGAACGCCTGGTCAGCCAGGGGATCCCGGTATACCACCACTATACGATTGCCGGGTATCCCACCAATGTCAACCTGATCGTTTCGGATGAGGGGCTTGGCAAGAACGAATATGTCCAGACCACGCGCCCTCTGGTGCTGGTCACCGCGCCGGGTCCCGGAAGCGGCAAGATGGCCACCTGCCTGAGCCAGGTATATCAGGAAAACCGCAGGGGCATCAAGGCGGGATACGCCAAGTTCGAAACCTTCCCGATCTGGAACCTGCCGCTGAAGCATCCGGTCAACGTCGCCTATGAAGCGGCGACCGCAGACCTGTCCGATGTCAATATGATCGACCCCTTCCATCTGGAGGCTTACGGGGTCACGACGGTCAATTACAACCGGGATATTGAGATTTTCCCGGTGCTCAACGCGCTGTTCGAAAGGGTGTGGGGCGAATCGCCCTACCGTTCTCCGACGGACATGGGCGTCAACATGGTCGGCAACTGCATCTGCGATGACGAGGTATGCCGGGAGGCCGCCTGCCAGGAGATCGTCCGGCGCTGGTATGCCGCCCGCTGCGCTTTCCTGCAGGGCCACGCGAAAGAAGAAGAAGCCGATAAGATCGAGCTGCTGATGCGGCAGCTGAACATATCCGATGATAACCGCCCGGTGATTGCCGCCGCCCGGGAACGGCTGGAAGAAACCGGACTGCCGGCGCTGGCGATCCAACTGCAGGACGGCCGGATCATCACCGGTAAAACCTCCGACCTGATGGGCCCGTCCGCCGCCCTGGTGCTGAACGCGCTGAAGGCGATTGCCGGCATCGGGAAGAAGTGCCATGTGATTTCCCCGAACGTCATCGGCCCCGTGCAGGAACTCAAGTGCAGGTATCTGGGCAACCACAACCCGCGGCTGCATTCGGACGAGGTGCTGATCGCTCTGTCTGTCAGCGCGGCGACGGACGTAAACGCCGCCAAAGCGCTGGCGGCCCTGCCTGAACTGAAGGGCTGTGAAGCGCATTCCACGGTGATCCTTTCCGCGGCGGACGCCAACACCTTCCGCAGGATCGGGGTCAACCTGACCTGCGACCGAAGGTATCAGTCCCATAAGCTTTTCCACAGATAAACCGGCTCTATCAAGTATACTTTTTCATCAAAAACCCGGCTGCCGCGCGGCAGCCGGGTTTTTGACGGGATGGATATCGTTTAATCAGTCAGCACGGTCAGCAGAATGGGCTGGCTTTTTACAGAACCGTCCTGATTGCTCACGACACAGCGGAACTGCAGCTGGTCATAATTCTTCAGCGCGGTAAAGGTGAGGATATTGGACCGGTTGCCTTCCCAGATTTCTGCGTTTGTCAGGGGCTTCCAGCTTTCCCCGCCGTTATTGCTGTACTGCCATTCATATTCCTTCGCGTTTTCCGCTTCGATCGACAGCGTGACCGATTCTTCTTCATGGACAGACAGATCGCATGTCTGCGCGATCAGACGGGGGAGCGCCTCCGGATCGGAGACGATGACCAGCTGCGCGGGCTCGCAGAAGACAGTTTCGTCCCGGTAAAGCGCTTTCACGCGGAACAGAAAACCGTTGTATTTGATATCCGCCCGGAAAGTAAGCGTATCTGTTTTGTTGCCCTGCCAGAATTCACCGTTGGTCAGGTCGTGCCAGCTTTTTCCTTCGTCGCTGCTGTACTGCCACTGGAGCCTGGAGGCATCAGCCAGCGCGGCGCGGAAAGAAACGCTTTCGCCCGGTTCGGCGACCCGGTCGGAAGGCGCTTCGTCAAAGGCAATGACCTTGTCCGGGAAGGTCACGCGGACGGGCTCGCTGGTAAGCTGTTCCTCTTTGCCGGATACGGCGCAGCGGAACAGGAAAGCAAGATGCTTTTCCTCTGCGGCAAAGGTGAGCGTATCGGTCTTGCAGCCGTGCCAGAACTCGGCGTTGCGGAGATCGTCCCAGTTTTCGCCTTCGTCCTTGCTGTACTGCCACTGATAGCTCAGCGCGGAAACGGCCTCGACGGAGAATGTGACCTCTTCGCCGGGCTGAACCTGCTGATCTTCCGGCTGACGCGTGATGGAAAGCGGGGGCTCCTCATCCTGTTTTGCTTCTTCTTCGGCAGTTTCTTCCTCTTTGGTTTCAGGTTTGGACGGCTCCGCGTCGGCGTCAGACGCTTCTTCCGGGCCGGGTTCTACGGCCGTTTCATCATCTTCCGCAGCCGCCTGGCTGGGTTCTTCAGCCGCTTCATCTTCTTCCGCGTCGGGTTTTACGGTTGATTCATCATCTTTTTCAGTCGGCTGTTCGGGCTCGTCATCCGCGTCCTCCGGGGCGGGTTCCTGATCATCCGAAGCCGGCGGCTCGGGTTCTTCGGCGGTTTCCGATTCTTCCGTTTCAGACGGGATGACCTCCGCGGCGGGTTCCTCTTCTGTCTCCGGCAGAGTGCCCGCGTCGGCTTCCTCTTCCGATTCCGGCTGCGCCGGATCTTCGGATGCCTCGGCAGGCGTTTCTTCCGGCTGAATGGCCGGGACGGCTTCTTCGTCTGCCGGAACATCAGGCGTCTGCGGACCAAACGACAGCTGCCCGATCAGGATCGGCGGCAATTTCTGATCTTCTACCTGGACCATCTCTTTTTTGGTCTTGTCCAGCCATTCGTTGATCTCGGCCCGGTCTGCGCGGGATATTCGGGATTCTTCCACGTATATCACGCCGCCGCCGCCGTTCTGATCGGCGTACAGAGCCTTGATGAGGCCGCTTTCTCTCTGCAGTACCCAGATCAGCCCGCGTTCCCCGGTGATGCCGGCGCAATGCGTCATGTCAGGACCGGTATACAGCGCGGAATACTGCGACAGCCAGCGGTAGCCCGCGAAGAACATCCCGAGGCTCTCCGCGAAGGCGCCGACGGCAAGCGCCTGGACCAGCAGGCAAACCAGCAGCCATGTCAGTGTTTTCTTCCATTGTTTGTTCATGATGCCGCTCCTTTGCATATGGATTTTAAGGGATATCATGGCCGATCGATTCGTATGCCATTATTATAATCAATCCGGCTTCCGCGTGTCAATGGTGCGGAAAGGTAAAATCTCTCCCGCGCATCCGGTCATCCGGATTAAAACGGCCTCGCGTGGGAAACGGCAACAAAAACCGCGCCAGCCAATGAACCGGATGATGGTTTCATCGGACGGCGCGGTGATTATGGCTGGGTCAGTCCAGCTTCAGGATCATGGAAAGGAGCCTGCGGACGCTGTCGTTGACTTTCTCCTCCGACAGTTCTCCGTCCCGTACGGCGCGAAGCGTTCGCCACGGGGTGCCGCAGCCCATTTTGATATCGTTGCCGGCGGCGATTTCCTCGTGCTGGATGCCGCAGGTATACCAGTCTGTGGTGATCAGGCCCCGGAAGCCCCATTCGCCGCGGAGGATGCCGGTCAGCAGGTCGGCATTCGCGGAAGAACGGACGCCGTTGACCGGGTTATAGGCCGTCATCAGCATCCAGGGATCGGCTTCCCGGACGCAGATTTCAAAGCCTTTCAGATAGATTTCACGAAGCGCTCTGGCGCTGACGCGGGAATCGCAGTTGCGCCGGTTTTCTTCTTTGTTGTTGCAGGCAAAATGCTTGATCGTGGCGGCGATGCCCTCGCTTTGCACACCGCGCGTTATTGCGGCGGCCATCCTTCCGGCCAGCAGCGGGTCCTCGGAAAAATACTCGAAGTTCCTGCCGCACATGGGATTGCGGTGGATGTTCATGGCAGGCGCCAGCCAGATGCCGATGTTGTTTTCCTTGACTTCCAGCGCAGCCGCTTTGCCGATGCGGGTCAGCAGTTCTTCGTCAAAGGTGCAGCTCAGCAGGATCGCGCAGGGGAAAGCGGTGGTTTCCACCCCCAGGCCGGGATGGATCCGCAGGCCCGCCGGGCCGTCCGCCGTCATGACGTTGGGAATGCCGGCCTTGGGCAGGTTCCCCATGCCGAAAGTGTTGGCCACCCCGCGGCTGGGCTGTCCGCCGAGCAGGAAAACCTTTTCCGGCAGGCTAAGGGTATCCATCAACTGATCGAGGCTCAGCTTGCCGTCGGCGACATCCTCGAGGACCGGCACATTCGCCTTTTTCCAGCCGCTGAAGGGAACATGGAACGGGCATTCGATCGGCACTTGACCGTCAAAAGGAAGCTGGTCGGCCGTTTCCGTCTGTTCGAATGCCGGATGGGTGACAGGCAGCGGTTCCAGGGTGCCGTCGGCCATCATCCGTTCCTTGAGATGACGGGGTTCCGCCAGCGCGGAAAGCTCACAGAGAACCACATCGTCCTGCAGGTTCCAGGAAAGGGCGGCTTTTTCGGCGCTCCGGACATCCGTCCCGATGTAGAAGCGGTATTCGCCCTTTTCCAGGACGTAAGCGTCTTTCATGACCTTGCCAAGATCGTCAAAGGACGCGAAGGCGTAAGGGGCAAAGGACATGGACAGGGTCTGTTCCTCCCCGGGCTGAAGCACGCGCGTTTTGGCAAACGCGGTCAGGACCCGGGCGGGTTTGCCCAGCCTGCCCTGCGGGGCGGACACATAGACCTGCACCGTCTCACGGCCGGGCACCGCCCCGTCGTTACGGACGGACACCTGCGCGGTAAAAAAAGCGGGAAGCACGCTGTCCGGCATGGAAACGGAGGCGCGGCGCAGTGAGAAGACAGTATACGAAAGGCCGTAGCCGAAAGGATACAGAACGCGGTCCGCGGCGCCTTTCATGGTTTCGAACCAGCGGTAGCCGACGTAGATATCTTCCGTGTAATCCACATATTTGTCGGAATCAAAGAAGTTCCGCGCGTAAGGCCAGGCGTCAAAGCCGTCGGCGAAGGTGTCGCACAGTTTCCCTTCGGGCACCGCGTCGCCGCACAGCAGATCCGCCGCGGCAAGGCCGCCTTCCAGCCCGGCCTGCCAGCACAGCAGGGCGCCTTCGATCCGGTCGTCCCGGGCAAACCATTTCCCGTCGATCATGCCGCCCACATTGAGCAGCACGATGATATGTTTGAAATGGGCTTTGGCCAGATGGACCAGCTGTTCTTCTTTTTCGCTCAGCAGATAGTCACCGCGTTCCGGCCGGCGGTCCGCCCCCTCGCAGGAATAGCGGGAGATGGGCAGCAGAACGGTATCGGTGTATGCCGCGGCCTTTTTGATCAGTTCTTCAGGAGGAACCGCTTCCTCAATTTTCCCCGGTTTTCCGCCCGCCTGGTAAGCGTCGAGCACATATCCCAGATAAAAGGCGGACAGCGGCTCAAAGAGGCTCAGCTTTCCTTCGGCCTGCTTGATCCGCAGCCCCTCCAGAAGCGTCCGGTGATATGGGGTGGTGGTATCCCCGCTGCCGCCGCCGCCCTTGACCCAGTCGACCTGCGCTTTGCCCAGTACGGCCACTTTGGCGCCCGCAGGCAGCGGGAGCACGCCGCCGTTGTTCTTGAGCAGCACCATGCCTTTCTGCGCCGCTTCACGGCTCAGGGCGATGTGGGCAGGGCCGGCGGTCACGCGGTGCCCGTCAGCGCCCAGGGGTGTAGCGGGCATGTAATGAAGACGAAGCCATTTTTGCTGTTTCATCGGAATGATCCCCCTGTTTCAGTTCGGTCACGCGCCCGCGCTTCTGTGGAGCCAATGGCCGCGGAAGTAATAGATGATAAAAAGGATGCTGGTCAGGATCCAGGTAATCGGGTAGCTGAAAAGCGCCATGTCGATGGTATGGTGGGCAGGCAGGATCACCAGGATCCAGACCACCCGCAGCAGGCATACGCCCAGCAGGGTCATCATGGTGGGGATCAGCGTATCGCCGGTGCCGCGCATCGAGCCGGACAGGATTTCGATCGGAATGTACGTGATATAGAAAGGAACCAGCAGCCTGAGGATATGGACGCCCTGATCAATGACCGCCTGGTCCTGACTGAAGATGTGGAACAGCAGGCCGCCGAACAGATACATGCAGACGGACAGCGCGCTGGTGACGATCACGCACATGAGGAGACAGGATCGGATGCCCTTTTTGATCCGGTCATATTTGCCGGCCCCGTAGTTCTGGCCCACAAAGGTGGTAATGGCGATGCCGAAGGCGTTGACCGTCATCCAGTAAAGCCCGTCCAGCTTCCCGTAGGATGTCCAGCCGGCCAGAACGTTGGAGTCAAACCCGTTGATCGCCCGCTGAATGATGACGTTGGACAGGGAGTACATGACCGACTGCAGCCCGGCCGGGAGGCCGATCGCCGCGATCCGCCGGAACAGGGAAAAGTCGAGACGGATTTTCCTGGGATTGAGTTTCAGACAGTCCTTCCTGCGGGTCAGGGTGGTGATCACCAGCGCGGAGGACAGGCACTGGGAAAGGATGGTTGCCAGCGCGGCGCCTTCCACGCCCATCCGGAACACCAGCACGAACAGCGAGTCCAGCGCGATGTTGGTCAGACACGCGGCGATCAGGAAATAAAGAGGCCTTTGGCTGTCTCCCGCGGCCCGGAGGATGCCAGAGCCAATGTTGTAGATGAGGGAGGGAATCATCCCCAGGAAGATGATCCGGATATAGGCGACGGCATAGGGGAGCACGTCCTGCGGCGTATCCATGATGGTGAGCAGCCAGGGGGACAGGAGGAACCCCGCCACCGTCAGGACAGAGCCGAAAAGCAGGGCCATGGCCATGGCTGTATGAACGGAACGGGAAACTTCCTCTTCCTGCTGCGCGCCGTAAAACTGACTGATGATGACGGTGGCGCCGGAGGAAATGCCGATGAAAAAACCGACCAGGAGGTTGACCAGCGAGGCGGTTGTCCCGCCGACGGCGGCCAGCGCCAGCTTGTTGACACCGTTTCCGACGATGGCCGCGTCCGCTGTGTTGTACAGCTGCTGGAAGAAGGTACCCAGAACGATCGGGAAAAAGAAATGAAGCAGCTGTTTCCAGATGACGCCTTCTGTCATGGATAAGCTGCCCGCGCGTCTTCTGACCGTCTGACTTCCCATTTCCTGCCCCTCCGTTGCTTCGATAGACCAGCCTGGTCATTATCTCATACTTCAGGGAGAAATGCAATCTGTTCAGGGAATAAAACATATGATTGGTTTCCCATTGACAAAAAAACAGAAGGAACGTTTCCATGTGCCAAAGAGAATCTGTTACGGGCACGGCCTTAAATTGTAATAAATCTTTATTCTTTTTTTGGAGTGCCCGGAAATGGGAATTTTAACCCGATTCCCGACGGTTTTTTGTGCGGAAAAACACTATCCATGGGCAGGCGGGAACGGCCGGGCACTACCGGTGGGACAATCACACCGCCAGGATCAAAGGGGTTTTCCGGCCTTTTGGGGAAAGCCGGTTTCTTGAATGAAAGGCTGATTTCTGGTATAATCATGGATGTTGATGAGGCAAGAGCAGGCCCCCGCAGGATGGTTCCGCGGCGACGCGCGCGGAAGCGTTCAGATCAGAAGGGGCTTTGAAAGGGAGTTTTACTTTGGATATAGAGCTGCTTTGGGAAAAAACCTGTGCGCTGATGAAGCCGGAAATGTCCTCCGTATCCTATCAGACCTGGATCGAACAGGGATTAAAGCCCGTTAGCATTCAGGACCAGGTGCTGTATACCCAGACATCCACGGATTTTGTATATACCTTTGTGGAAAAGCACTGGGGGGCGCTGCTGACAGACGCCCTGAGCCGTGCTGCCCAGCAGCCGATGAAAGTAAAGCTTCTGACCAAGGGGCAGGCGGCTGACTGGATGAGAACGCCCGCCAAAGGGAAAAGCGCTCCGGTTTCGTCTTCCTCGCTGATCCCGGGCTATACCTTTGATTCCTTTGTGGTCGGCAATTCCAATTCCTTTGCCCATGCCGCGTGCCTGGCGGTCGCGGAAGCGCCGGCCGAATCCTATAACCCGCTTTTCCTGTACGGCGGGGTGGGCCTTGGCAAAACCCATCTGATGCACGCGATCGGCCATTATGTGCTTTCCCAGCGTCCGGATGCGATTGTCCGCTATGTGACCACGGAAAGCTTCACCAACGAACTGATCCAGGCGATCCAGCAGAAGAAAACGGCGGAGTTCAGGGACAGATACCGCAGCTGTGATTTGCTGCTGGTGGATGACGTGCAGTTCCTGGCGCGCCGGGAAAGCACGCAGGAAGAATTTTTCCACACGTTCAACGCCCTTCACGCGGCGAGTAAACAGATCGTGCTGTCTTCAGACAAGCCGCCCAAGGAGATCCAGAAGCTGGAGGAGCGTCTTTCCAGCCGGTTTGAGTGGGGGCTCATCGCGGACCTGCAAAAGCCGGATTACGAAACCCGCGTCGCGATCCTGCGGCGGAAGGCAGCGGACGAGCTGATACAGGTGGAGCCGGAAGTCCTTGAAATGATCGCTTCCCGGGTGGACAGCAACATCCGGGAACTGGAGGGCTGTCTGAAGCGTCTGTCGGCGTACGCCATGCTGACCGGCCGGCCTATCGATCTTTCTCTGGCGGAGGATGCCCTGCGGGAAATCTTCCAGCGGGTGCAGCCGAAAAAGCTGACCTGCCAGGATGTCATGAGCACAGTGGCCCGCTACTACAGCATCACGCCGGAGGATCTGCGCGGCCCGCGCCGCAGCAGGGAAGTTTCCGTCCCGCGGCAGATCGCCATGTACCTGTGCCGGGAAGTGGCCAACGTCTCATTCCCGAGGATCGGGGACGCTTTCAACCGGGATCATTCCACCATCCAGCACGGCTGCGATAAAATCGCCGACGATATGAGAACCAGCGCGGCCATGACCAGCCTGATCAGCGACCTGACCAGGCAGCTGAAAGATATGTAATGCGTGTTCTTCCCCGATGCGCCGCGGGATGAACGGAAAAAAACATATATGATGAAGCGGACCGGGGGCATCCCTGATCCGCTTTTTTATCATCCGGCGGGAAAATATCCGGCGCACAATCAAAAGCCGGCGGCTGAATGCCGCCGGCGGGGTATATGCCTTGAGATTGGAGCGGGATTACTGGGCCGCCATCTTCTTGTAGGAAGCAAGGCGTTCCTTGGCATCCTCTTCCTGCTGGACGAACAGCTTGGCAGCGGCATCCGGGAACTGCTGGGCCAGGGAGGTATAACGAACCTCGCCCTTCAGGAATTCCTGATAGTCGCCGGTGGGATCCTTGCTGTCCACGGTCATCGGGTTCTTGCCCGCGGCCGCCAGTTCGGGATTGTAGCGGTACAGCTGCCAGTAGCCGCATTCCACAGCCTTCTTGATTTCGGCCTGGGCCTTGCCCATGCCGCCCTTGGCGCGCAGACCGTGGTTGATGCAGGGCGCGTACGCGATGATCAGGGACGGGCCGTGATAGGCTTCCGCTTCGATCATGGCTTTCAGCACCTGAGCGGGGTTGGACATGGCGACCTGCGCCACGTACACATAGCCATAGCTCATGGCCATCATGCCCAGGTCCTTCTTCTTGGTGCGCTTGCCGGAAGCGGCGAACTTCGCCACGGAGCCGGTGGGCGTCGCCTTGGAGGCCTGGCCGCCG
>CAMJXZ010000093.1 GCA_946409855.1 uncultured Clostridia bacterium
TGAACGGCTCCATCGAGATCGCCCCGATCATCGGGCTGAGCGACGTGATCGTGGATATCGTCGAAACGGGCACGACGCTCCGGGAAAACCATCTGGAGGTGCTGGAGACCATCGTGCCCATCAGCGCCAGGCTCATCGCCAACCGGGCGAGCTATTTTTTCCGCCGGGATCAGATGAACCAGATCGCAGAACAGCTTTCACGAAAGGAAGAATGAGACCATGATCCGGATTTTGAAATACGGGGAAGTGCCCAATCAGGAAATCTTCCGGCGCGGAACGCCCAGGACAGACGTCGCCGGGGCCGTGGCGGAGATCATCCGGGACGTACGCCAAAACGGCGACGAAGCCCTTTTCCGCCTGACGGAACGCTTCGACCGGGTGAAGCTGGACGCGCTGGAGGTCACGCGGGAAGAGATGGACGCGGCCGTCCGCGGTGCCGACCCCGAATTCCTGCGGGTGCTCAGGGAAGCGGCGGACAATATCCGCGCCTTCCACAGCTGCCAGAAGCGCAATTCCTTTATCCTCAACGACCGGCCCGGCGTGGTGATGGGGCAGAAGGTGATCCCCATCGACCGGGTGGGCGTTTATGTGCCCGGCGGCACGGCGCCGCTGTCCTCCACGGTGCTGATGGACTGCATCCCGGCCAAAATCGCCGGCTGCCCCGAAATCGTGATGGCGACCCCGCCCGGGCCGGACGGCTGCGTGAACGCTTCCGTGCTGTGCGCCGCCCGGGAAGCCGGGGTGGACAGGGTCTTTAAAATCGGCGGGGCGCAGGCCGTCGCCGCCCTGGCTTACGGCACCGGTTCCGTGCCCAAAGTGGACAAGATCGTCGGCCCCGGCAACGCGTTTGTGGCGGAGGCCAAGAAGCAGGTGTTCGGGCAGGTGTCCATCGATATGATCGCCGGGCCCAGCGAGATCCTGGCGGTGGCGGACGGACAGGCCGATCCCCGGCACGTGGCGGCTGACCTTCTGTCCCAGGCGGAACACGACAAGCTGGCTTCCGCCGTGCTGGTGACGGACAGCATGAAGCTGGCCCTGGCCGTGCAGGCGGAGATCGAGCGGCAGCTGCCGCTGCTTGCGCGGGAAGAGATCGCCCGGGTGTCCATCGAGAACAACGGGAAGATCATCGTGGCGGAGGATCTGCATACCGCCATCGACATCGCCAACGAGATCGCGCCGGAGCACCTGGAGCTGTGCGTGGAGCATCCCTTTGACTGGCTGGACGGAATCCGGCACGCGGGGTCTGTTTTCCTGGGCAGGAACTGCCCGGAGGCGCTGGGGGATTATCTGGCCGGCCCCAACCACACCCTGCCCACCGGCGGGACGGCGCGCTTTTCCAGCCCCCTGTCCGTGGACGACTTTGTCAAAAAGACGCAGTACACCTACTTTACCCGGGACGCGCTGGGCAAGGTGGCCAGGGATATTGCCCTGTTCGCGCAGACGGAGGGGCTGACCGGCCACGCCCGCAGCGCCCTCATCCGAACGGAGGAGATCCCATGAGCAGCCGTTTTCTTTCCGCCCGGTACCGGGAACTGACGCCCTATGTGCCGGGGGAGCAGCCGGCCGGCCGGCCGTTCATCAAGCTGAATACCAATGAATCCCCCTTCCCGGTCAGCCCGGAGGCGTTCAGGGAGGCCTGTGAAGGCGTACGGCCCTTCCACCTGTATTCGGACCCGGAGAGCGTGCTGCTGCGGCGGGCGCTGGGCAGCCTGTACGGGCTGAGCGAAGCATATGTGCTCGCCTGCAACGGGTCGGACGAGGCGCTGAACCTGGCGTTCATGGCCTTCTGCGACGAGGAGACGCCGGCCCTGTTCCCGGACGTTACCTACGGCTTTTACCGGGTGGCGGCCAATGTCAACCGCCTGCCGTACGAGGAAATCCCGCTTCGGGAGGATTTTACGCTGGCGCTGAGCGATTACCGGGGCAAAAAGGGGACGATTTTCCTGGCCAATCCCAACGCGCCCACGGGCATGGCCATCCCGCGGGAAGAGATCGAGGCATGGCTTCAGGATCATCCGGACCAGGTGCTGGTGGCGGATGAGGCGTATGTGGACTTCGGCTCCGTCAGCTGCGCGCCGCTGGTGACCAGGTACGAAAACCTTCTGGTCGTTCAGACGTTTTCCAAATCCCGCTCGCTGGCGGGGGCGAGGCTGGGGTTCGCGGTGGGATGCCCTGCGCTGATCCGGGACCTGAACACCCTTAGGAACGCCACCAGCCCCTATAATGTGAACAGCTTTACCCAGGCGCTGGGCATCGCCGTGCTCGCGCGGGCGGAGGAAACGAAGGCGCACTGCCGGGCCGTGTGCGAGACCAGGGCCTGGACGGAAAAGATGCTGCGCGGGCTGGGCTTTGAGGTGCTGCCCTCAAAAACCAATTTCGTCTTTGCCAGAAGCGGGCGGATGGACGGCGGCACGGTGTACCGGAAGCTCCGGGAAAAGGGAATTCTGGTGCGCCACTTTGACAGCGCGCGGATCATGGATTATAATCGGATTACCATCGGTACGATGGAGCAGATGCAGGCGCTGGAAAAGGCGCTTTCGGAACTGCTTGCCTGAAGGGAGCGGGAACATGCGGGAATGCCACTTGGAACGGAAAACGGCGGAAACGGATATCCGGCTGACCGTCTGTCTGGACGGAACGGGCGAGTGCGAAATACGCACCGGGGTCGGTTTCCTGGACCATATGCTGACCCTGTTTGCCCGTCACGGGGCGTTTGACCTGACGCTGTTCTGCCAGGGGGACACCTATGTGGACGACCACCACAGCGTCGAAGACATCGGCATCGTGCTGGGGCAGGCGATCCGGGCGGCTCTGGGGGACCGGCGCGGCATCTGCCGCTACGGGGACATCGCCCTGCCGATGGACGAAGCGCTGATCCTGGCGGCGGTGGACCTGTCCGGCCGGGGCGGCTTTTACGGGGATCTGCGGATCCCGGCCCAGAAGGTCGGCACATTTGATACGGAACTGGTCAAAGAATTCCTGACCGCGCTGGCGGTCAACAGCGGCATGACGCTGCACATCCGGCAGCTGGCGGGTGAAAATTCCCATCACATCATCGAAGGGGTCTTCAAAGCCCTGGCCCGGGCGCTGCGCCGGGCGGCGGCGGTGGATCCGGCGTTCCCGGATCAGGTCCCTTCCACCAAGGGGACACTGTCATGATCGCGATCGTGGATTACGGGGTAGGGAACCTTTTTTCCCTGCGGAGCTCCTTTGCCTTTATCGGCCGGGAAGCCCGGGTGACGGGCAGCCGGGAAGAGATCCTCGCGGCGGACCGGGTGATTCTGCCGGGAGTCGGCGCCTTCGGGGATGCGGCGGACAAGCTGCGGCAGACGGGGCTGGATCAGGCGGTGCTGGAAGCCGCGCGCCGGGGCAGGCCGCTGCTGGGCATCTGCCTGGGGATGCAGCTGCTGTTTGAGGAAGGGGAGGAATTCGGCCTCCACCCGGGCCTGGGGCTGATCCCGGGACGGGTGGTTTCCATGCGCCCGGCCGTGCCGGACAGCCTGAAGCTGCCCCAGATCGGCTGGAACGGCCTGCATCTAATGAAGAACCACCCTCTTTTCCGGGACGTCCGGGAGGGGGATCAGGTATATTTTGTCCACTCCTTTTACGGGACGGACTGTGAGGACAGCCTGCTGGCGACCACCGAATACGGAGCTCAGATCACCGCCGCCGTGGGGCGCGGCCGGGTGATGGGCTGCCAGTTTCACCCGGAAAAGAGCGGAAAAGTAGGGCTCAGGATACTCAAAGCATTTGCGGAGACGGAGGATTTTACATGCTGATACTGCCTGCGATTGATTTATATGAAGGAAAGGCCGTGCGCCTGAAACAGGGCGATTACCGGGAGATGACCGTTTATTCCGACCGGCCGAAGGAACTGCTGGACCGTTTCGCGCGGGAAGGCGCCAAAGCCGTGCATGTGGTGGACCTGGAGGGCGCGCGGGACGGCAATACCGCCAACCTTTCCCTGATCCGGAAACTGAAGGAAGGCACCGCGCTTACGATGGAAGTGGGCGGCGGCATCCGCACGATGGAAACTGTCAGCACCTATCTGGAGGACGCCCGGGTGGACCGGGTGATCCTGGGCACCGCCGCGGTCACGGACCCTGATTTTGCGGCGCGGGCGGTGCGGCGCTACGGCGACCGGATCGCCGTCGGGGTGGATATCCGGGACGGCAAGGTGGCCATCCGCGGCTGGACCGAACAGTCCAGCCTGGACGCGTTTGCCTTCTGCCGGCGGATGGAGGAGCTCGGCGTCGGCTCGGTGATCGTCACCGACATTTCCCGGGACGGGATGCTGGAAGGCGCCAACCGGGCGCTGTATGAAAAGATGGTGCAGGAGCTTTCGATCCGCCTGATCGCGTCCGGCGGGGTGTCCACCATTGACGACGTGCTGGCGCTCAAGGCCGCCGGCCTCTACGGCGCGATCATCGGCAAGGCCTGCTACACGGGCGCCATCGACCTGCGGATGGCCGTGGAGGCAGCGTCATGATCTCCAAGCGGATCATTCCCTGCCTGGACGTCCGGGACGGCCGGGTGGTCAAAGGCGTCCATTTTGAGGGGCTGCGGGACGTTTCCTCCCCGGTGGAGCTGGGCGCGTACTATTCCGAAAACGGGGCGGACGAGCTGGTCTTTTACGACATCACCGCCTCCGCCGAGGGACGCGGCCTGTTCATCGAATGCCTGCGGGAGGTCGCCCGGACCATTTTCATCCCCCTGACGGTGGGCGGCGGGATCAACACGCTGGACGATTTTGACCGGGTGCTCAAGTGCGGGGCGGACAAGGTCAGCGTCAACTCGGGCGCGCTGCGCAATCCGGGGCTGATCGACGAGGCCGCCAAGCGCTACGGCAGCCAGTGCGTCGTGCTCAGCGCCGACGTAAAGCGGGTAAACGGCAGCTATCACGTGTTCGCCCGGGGCGGCCGGGAGGATACCGGCCGGGAAGCGCTTTCCTGGCTCCGGGAAGGCATCGGCCGCGGCGCGGGGGAGATCGTGCTCAATTCCATGGATACGGACGGGGTCAAGGAAGGGTTTGACCTGCCGATGCTCCGGGACGTCTGCGCCTTTTCGTCGGTGCCGGTCATCGCTTCCGGCGGCGCGGGCAAGGCGGAAGACTTTGTGACGCTGTTCCGCGAGTGCCCCCGGGCGGACGCCGGGCTGGCGGCTTCCATCTTTCACTTCGGCGAAGTGACCATCCCGGAGGTCAAGCGGCTGCTCCGGGAAAACGGGATACCGGTCAGGGAGGTAATCTGATGCTGAATATCGAGGAACTCAAGTTTGACGAAAAGGGTCTGATCCCCGCGGTGGTGGTGGACGCCGTCAGCGGGAAGGTGCTGACCCTGGCCTATATGAACCGGGAAAGCCTGCGGATCACGATGGAAAAGGAACTGACCTGCTTCTGGTCCCGTTCCCGGCAGGAGCTGTGGCTCAAAGGAGAAACGAGCGGGAACTATCAGCACGTCGTATCCATCACCGCGGACTGCGACCGGGACGCCCTGGTGGTGCTGGTGGAAAAGGACGGCCCGGCCTGCCACCTGGGGACGGATTCCTGCTTTATGGACCTGGTTTACCAGTCCGAAAACCGCAGCGCCTTTTCCCTGCAGGGCCTGATGGAACTGCTGCAGGGGCGCAGGGAGCAGCTGCCCGCCGGTTCCTACACCACCTACCTGTTTGAGAAGGGGCTGGACAAGATCCTCAAAAAGGTGGGGGAGGAGTGTACCGAAGTGATCATCGCCGGCAAAGCGCAGGATAAAAAAGAAACGATCTACGAGATCGCGGACCTGGCCTACCATGTGATGGTGCTGATGGTGGAGGCCGGAATCTCGCTGGAGGACATCCACCGGGAACTGCAGAGCCGCCATGTGATCGACCACAAGGTCAAGCAGGAAAAGGTGGCGGGGGATCACCTGCCGTGATCCTGCAGGATCTGCATGTCCATTCCACCTGGTCGGACGGGAAAAACACGCCGGAGGAAATCGCGCGGGAAGCCTGCGCCCGCGGTGTTCGCCGGCTGGGCTTTTCGGACCACGTCTACGCCCCATATGACACGGACTGCTGCATGAAGTCTGGCGCGGCGGCGGCGTACCGGCGGGAAATCGCCGGGCTGAAGGAACAATACCGCGGGCGGATGGACATCCTCTGCGGGGTGGAGCAGGACCTGTTTTCCCCGGAACCGACGGAGGGGTACGATTATGTGATCGGCGCGGTGCATTACCTCAGAATCGGCGAAAAATACCGGACGGTGGACTGGAAGAAGGAGATCCTCCTGGACGCGGCGGCGCTGCTGGGAAACGACATCTACGCCGCGGCGGAGCATTATTACGAGGACATGGCCCGCGTAGGGGACATTCCGGGCTGCTCCGTCACCGCCCATTTTGACATGTTCCGCAAGCTCAACCGGGACGGGAGCCATGTCGACCCCGGCCATCCGCGCTACCGCGCCGCCTGGCAGAAGGCGGCGGACAGGCTGCTGGCCTGCGGGCTCCCCTTTGAAATCAACACCGGGGCCATCAGCCGGGGCTGCCAGGACGACCCTTATCCGGACGGGGAGATCATCGGTTACCTCGCCGCCCGGGGCGCCAGGTTCCTCCTGAGCAGCGACAGCCACCGCAAAGAAACCATCCTGTACGACTTTGCGCGGCAGGAACGCATGGCCCGGCAGAAAAGCCTGATCCTGCTGGAGGAATATCCGTGAATGAAAATCGCTTGATCCGCACGGCGGCGCGGACGGACGCGGAAGCGCTGGCCCGGGTGGAGGCGGAATGCTTCCCGCCCAGGGAGGCGGCGACCCGGGAACAGATCGCGCAGCGGCTGAACCGGTACGCGGACCATTTCTGGGTGATGGAGGAGGACGGCCGGATCATCTCCTTTGTCGACGGCCCGGTGACAGCCGAGCCGGACCTGACGGACGATATGTTCGCCGACGCTTCCGTGCACCGGGAGGACGGCGCGTGGCAGATGATCTTCGGGGTCAATACCGTGCCGGCCTGCCGCCGGCAGGGCTGCGCCGGGGCGCTGATCCGCCGGGCCATCGCCGACGCCCGCGCGCAGGGCCGCAGGGGCCTGGTGCTGACCTGCAAGGAGCGGCTGATCCCCTGGTACGCGGGCTTCGGCTTTGTGAACGAGGGGCTGTCCGCTTCCGTCCACGGCGGCGAGGTCTGGTATCAGATGCGGCTCGCTTTCAATCATCAATAACAAAGGATACGTTCTTATGAAAAAAGCATTTCTCCGCGCGCTTTGCTGCGCGCTGATGCTCGCGCTGCTCACGGGCGCGGCGGCGCCGGCCCTGGCGGACAATATCAGCGACGCCTGGGCGGGCGACCTGTTCCGCGCCGCGAAGGCGGTCAGCGGCCAGATTTTTATTGTCCGGGGCGGAAAGCCGGTGTACGCCTTTTCCTGCGGCTACCGGGACGCCCGAAAGACCAAGCCCGCGAACATCGATACCAAATACCTGATCGCCTCCGTGACCAAGATGGTCAGCGCCGTGGGGCTGATGCGGCTGTACGACCAGGGCTGGTTCGCGCTGGACGACGCCCTGGGGGACAGCCTGGGCTACCCGGTGGTCAACACCCAATATAAGGACCAGAAGGTGACCGTGCGGCAGCTGCTGTCCCATACCACGGGGATCAAGAAGGGCAACACCTACAAAGGCAACTGGGCGATCCTCTCCGCGACGAGCAGCGCCTATTACTTCCAGCCCAACACGCCGCCGGGCACCAACTACGAATACTCCAACCGCAACGGCGGCCTGATCGGCGCCATGATGGAGGCGATCACCGGCCTTTCCGTCAACACCTATATGACGGAAAACCTTTTCGCGCCCCTGGGGATCGACGCGTCCTACAGCGCCGATCTGCTGAAGGATCAGAGCAACATTTCCTATCAGCTGAACATGGACGGGACGCCGATGGCGTCGGATGAGACCCTGATCAAGCGGGGCAAAAATTACGACGATACCTGCGACCCGCCGAACCATCAGGGCCTGACCATCGGCCGGCTGATCATCAGCGCGCCGGATCTGGCGAAGATCGGCGCGATGCTGTGCCAGCGCGGCGAGTGGCAGGGGGATACCATCCTCGCCGCCGACACGGTCCGGCTGATGGAACAGGACCAGCGGGAGATTGAGAACAGCTCCGTCAAAACCTACAGTCCCTACGGCCTGTGCCTGGAGCGGGTGCAGGACAGCGCCGGAAATACCTGGTACGGCCATCAGGGCATGGCCTACGGCCTGACGTCCGACGTGTTCTACCTGCCGGAGGAGGACATGACGGTGGTGGTGATCGCCAACGGCTACCGCGCGAAAAAGCAGAACACGCTGGTGACGGTTTTCACGGACGTGATGGAAAAGGCCCTGGCGACCGACTGGGACAGCATGCCGCCCTGCGCCTATCAGTGGGAAACGGAAGCGGAATAATTTGGGGGGCTGCC
The DNA here is from genome assembly GCA_946409855.1 of uncultured Clostridia bacterium. Lineage (GTDB taxonomy): Bacteria > Bacillota > Clostridia > Christensenellales > Aristaeellaceae > UBA4246. The sequence goes on from CAMJXZ010000093.1 coordinate 8,425, forward strand.
GCAAAACACCTGATCGGCAGCCCCTCATGCTGTTCTTTTCCGGCCCTGTGTCCGGACGGGCGGCGTCCGCCGTGTCCCGCCTTGTTTTTCTGTCCGCTTCCTGATATAATAAAAACGGCATCCGGCGGATGCGGTTTGTACCGGTGAAATTTACTTGGACATACGGGAGGCCCGATTTTGAAGTATCTGCGGCGGCTGGTCTGGTATGGCGTGACCAGGCTGCTGGCTGCCTGCCTGGCGCTGGGGCTCATCATCATGAGCGTGTCCCTGGCCATGAACGCCAGCAATGTGTATATCATCCTCAAGGACGGGCTCGCCCGGCGCTGCCAGGTGGTGATGCAGGGCGTGGACGAAAAGGAGCTTTCCGTCTATTTTTCGGAGGGGTGCCTGCGGGCGGACTCCGCGCTGAATGTCGCCCGGGCGGGGAGTTCCCCGTATCAGCTGTATTACGACATCACCGGCTTTGACCACCGCGTGAACCTGCTGAAGATCTGGGCCTGGCCCTGGGAGACGACCATCCGCACCACCATCGAGGAACGGGTGCCCGCCATTGACGGGCGGCTCAATACCGCGGGGCGGGAATGGTCGCAGGCCCTGGGGCTGACCGGCGTGCCGCCCAGGTGGCAATCCGGCCGCTATGAGGCGGTGCTGACGCTGGAAAACGGACGCTGGAAAATCAAGAACCTGACATTGATCGAGACGCTGAATGATTGAAATACAGGGATGGAAATGGCCGGAATACCCGCTGTTCCTGGCCCCGATGGCCGGAATCACGGATTGGGCGTTCCGCCTTTTGTGCCAGGAGCAGGGCTGCGACGCGGCGACCACCGAGATGATCAGCGCCCAGGGCTTCCTGACCGCCAGAAAACACAACAACACCTATCAGCTGCTGGCCAGGCGGGCGCCCTTTGAAAAGCCCCTGCTGGTACAGCTTTTTGGCTGTGACCCCAACTGGATGGGGGAGGCGGCGCGGGTGCTTTCCTCCTGCGGCCGGTACGCGGGGATCGATATCAACATGGGCTGCCCCGCGAGGAAGGTGACGGGCAGCGGCTCCGGCAGCCGCTTGATGCTGGATGAAAAGCTGGCCGGTCGGGTCATCGCCGCCTGCGTCCGCGGCTCCCTTCTGCCGGTATCGGTCAAGATGCGGCTGGGATGGGATGAGGAGCACGAAAACGCCCCCGCCATCGCCCGCATCGCCGAACAGGAGGGCGCGGCTTTCCTGACCGTTCACGGCCGGACGACGAAACAGCAGTACGCGGGGAAGGCGGATTATGAAAAGATCGCGGCCGTCCGCCGGGCGGTGCGGATCCCGGTGATCGCCAACGGGGACATCGCGGACGGGGCCGGCGCGAGGGAAGCGCTGCGGGTCACCGGCTGCGCGGGGCTGGCCATCGGCCGGGCGGCCCTGGGGGACCCGTGGGTTTTTGCCCGGGTGCGCGCCGGGCTGAGCGGGAAAAGCTGTGATATGCCCGATCTTCACGAACGGTTGGCGACGGCCCGGCGCCACGCGACGTACATGCGGGCCGGGCACAACGAACGGACCGCCCTGCTGGAGATGCGCAAGTTCTTCGCCTGGTACATCCGGGGCGTGTACGGCGCGGCGGAGATCCGCGCGAAGATCACCACCGCCGGCAGCTTTGCGGAAGTGGAAAAGCTATTAACGGAACTGGAAGCAAAAAACGGAGCGTGAACCGCTCCGTTTTTTGGCGCTCCGGAAAACTTTCTGTATTTATTTTCTGTCCCTGGAGAACTTCCGCAAAACCGGGACGGACGGCGGAATCGGCCGTTCAGCCCATGCCGCTTATGCACCGGAAAACAGGCGGATGTGTCCGGGGCGCCCGGTTTGCCGGGCGTTTTTAAAAACAGGAACCGGCGGGGATCAGCTGTCCATGATGAGGTCGTGCTTGCCGTTC
>CAMJXZ010000094.1 GCA_946409855.1 uncultured Clostridia bacterium
TCCAGCAGCCGGTGGATGGTTTTGGCGTCCTCCCCGGTGGCCTCGCTCATCCGCTTGGCCGCCCGGCCGGTGGGCGCCGCCAGCAGCACCTTTCCCTTGGGCGCCAGCAGCGACAGGATGCAGTTGATGATGGTGGTCTTGCCGGTGCCCGGGCCCCCGGTGATCACCAGCACGCCCTTTTCCACGGCGGAAAGCACCGCCTGCTTCTGCAGGGGAGAAAAGGTGATCCCGTTTTCCTGTTCATACCGGCGGATCTCCCTGGACGCGCCCCGGGCGTCGGCCGTAGGGGCGGTCATCAGGATCTTCAGCAGCCGCATGGCCGTTTCCGTTTCGCAGTAGTACATGCTGCTTAAGAACACGCAGTCCCTGTCCTCCACCCGGGACAGGACCAGGTCCCGGGAAAGGAGCAGCGCGTCCAGGTGGGCGCTCAGCACTTCCCGGCCGGCGGACATCATCTCCGCCGCCCGGGAGAGCAGCTCATCCGCCGGCAGATAGGTATGGCCCGCGTTCACGGAAGCCTCCTGCAGCACGTACTTGAGCCCGTAGCGCAGCCGGAAGCCGCTGTCCCTCGGGATGCCCATGGACAGGGCGATCCGGTCGGCGGTCAGGAAGCCGGCGCCTTCCACGTCGTCCACCATTCGGTAAGGGTTTTCCCGCATGACCGCCTCCGTCCGGTCGCCGTAGGCTTTGGCGATCTTCAGGGAAAGGGCCGGGGAGATCCCGTAGGACTGCAGGAAGATCATGTTGCGCCGCACGCCGTACTGCTCGGCGAAGGAAACGGCGATCATCCGCGCCCGCTTTTCGCTGATGCCCTTGAGGGACTTGAGCTTGTCCACGTCCGTCATGGCATCCAAGGTCTCCTCCCCGAAGGAGCGGACCAGCAGCCGGGCGGTCGCTTCCCCCACCCCCTTGATCAGCCCGGAGGACAGGAAGCGCTCGATCCCCAGCAGGGAGGTGGGCTTTTGGATCTGGCAGGAGGTGCACTTGAACTGCCGGCCGTACTGCGGGTGTTCCACCCAGTTGCCGGTCAGAAGCAGCTGCTCCCCCGGCGTCAGCGGCGGCAGGATGCCGACGGCAATGTGCTCTTCCTTCCCGCTCAGCACGCTGATGACGGAATAGCCGTTCTCCTCGTTGCGGAAAACGGTGTCCTCCATCACAGCCTGCCAGGTGATCTCCGGCATAAGTTTCCTCCCTGTCCGCGCTTTGGCGGCCCCACGCGCAAGAGCGCGTCCGTCCGCTGCCTGTCAGGAATAGTATACACGTTCCCGGGCCTTTTTGCAAACCGGGTTTTTCCATAACAAGTCCGCGATCGGGGAACATGTTCCATTTGACAAGCGGGACATCCTGTTGTATGATGAAAAAGCCGTTATTTGCAGCATATTCTGTCCGGGATCAGGCGGCGCCGTCCCGCCTGGGGACGTGGGTTTACGCCGGCGCGTCCGCCCCGGACAGCCTGAAGCGATTTCCTTCCCCCGTCCATGGGATCCCCCGACGCCCTCCGGATAAGAACCGGGCATCACAACAAACGCAGGTGAGTGACAATGATCGATCATGCCCAGGCCGCGCAGCGGCTTTTTCTGCAGGGGTACAACTGCGCGCAGGCGGTTTTCTGCGCGTTTGCGGACGTAACCGGTTATGATATCGGCGCGTCCGCCCGGATGTCCTCCTCCTTCGGGGGCGGATTGGGCCGCCTCCGGGAGACCTGCGGCGTGGTGAGCGCGGCGGCCCTGGTGCTCGGCATCGTGAAAGGCTACGATGATCCAACCGATTACGAAGCCAAGAAACGGCACTACGCCCTGGTCCGGGAATACGCGGCCCGCTTCCGGGCAAAGCACGAAAGCATCCGCTGCCGGGACCTTCTGACCCTCGCGGGGATCCGGCCGGAAAGCAGCGGCGAGCCGGAGCAGCGGGACGAGGCCTTCTACCGCCGCCGCCCGTGCCCGCGGCTCGTCTATGACGCCGCCCTGCTCCTGGATGAGCTCCTCCGGGAAATGCCGGCGGAGGAAGGCCCCGCTTCCTGAACCGCCTGACCGCACGAAAGAAACTGAACGCAAAATCATTTGAAAGCAAGGTATACAACATGATCTATATTACCCTGATCGGCACCGCGGCCCTCGTGCCGCTTCCGGAACGCGCGCTGACTTCCGCGCTGCTCACCTGCGCCGGGCATTCCATCCTGTTTGACTGCGGGGAAGGGACCCAGTCCGCGGCGAGAAAGGCCGGCGTCAGCCTGATGAAGGCGGACATGATCGCCCTGACGCATTACCACGGCGACCACATCTTCGGCCTGCCCGGGCTGCTCCAGACGATGTGCAGCATGGGACGGACAGAGCCCCTGTTCCTCACCGGGCCCGCGGGCCTGGAAGAAGCGATGGCCCCCATCCTGACCCTGACCGGGTGGACCTCCTACGAGATCCGCCTGATCGAAACGCCGGCACAGGGAATGGCGCTTTCGGGCCTGGTGAAGGGGTGGCCGGAAATGGCAAAGCTGTCCTCTTTTCCCACGGAGCACCGGGTGCCCAGCCAGGGGTACTGCTTTACCCTGAGCCGGGCCGGCCGGTTCAACCCGCAGAAGGCCAAAGAACTGGGCGTTCCCGTGAACCTCTGGGGGCTGCTTCAGAAGGGGCAGCCCGTGCAGGCGGGCGAAAAGCAGGTGCTGCCCGGACAGGTGATGGGCGAAAGCAGAAAGGGGCTCAAGTTCGTCTTTACCGGGGACACCGCGGCCTGCGATGCCCTGACCGGCGCGGCGGAAGGGGCGGACCTCATGATATCCGAGGCCACCTACGGGGAAGACGGGCAGGCGCAGCTGGCGGCCGACCACGGCCATATGAATTTCCGCCAGGCGGCGGAAACCGCGCGCAAAGCGAATGTAAAGCGGCTCTGGCTGGCCCACTATTCCCAGATGATCGAAGACCCGCAGGCATACCTGCCGAACGCCGCGGAAGTGTTCCCGGACGCCGTCTGCGGCCGGGACGGGATGTGCGCGTCGCTCCTGTTTGAAGAGGATCAGAAACCGTGAAACGCCTCCGCCGCGGCGTCCGGCATCACGGGCCCGGCGGACGGCCCGGGAATTCCGCAATGCTCATACACAGGCACAAAATCTGAAAGGAATGAACGCGATGCCCGGCAGAATCGGTTTGATTGTTCTGGAATCAGCGGCGAAGATCGGCCGGCGGGTGGATCAGATCCTCTCCGAATGGCGGGACGGGGAGCATTTTATCATCCCTTCGGAATGCCCCCGGTTCAGCAGCGGCGAGGGAAAGTGCATCATCCGGGAGTCCGTGCGGGACAGGGATATTTACATCATCCTGGATGTCTGCAACCCCTCGCTGACCTATCAGATGTACGGCGAGACCAACCGGATGTCCCCCGACGACCACTATCAGGACCTGAAGCGGGTGATCGCCGCGTGCAACGGAAAGGCGGACCGGATCACCGTGATCATGCCCTTCCTGTACGAAGGCCGGCAGCACCGCAAGACGACCCGGGAATCGCTGGACTGCGCCGTCATGCTGCGGGATCTGGAAGCCATGGGCGTCCACAGCCTGATCACCTTCGACGCCCACGACCCCCGGGTGCAGAACGTCGTTCCCCTGATGGGTCTGGAAAACGTCTCCCCGGCGCTTCAGTTCACCCAGGCGCTCCTGACGGAATACGAGGACCTGCAGCCGGACAGCGGGCATATGATGTTCATCGCCCCGGACGAGGGCGCTACCGGTCGGGTCATCTTCCTGGCGTCCCTGTTCGGCGTCAACATCGGGATGTTCTACAAGCGCCGGGACTACACCCGCATCGTGAACGGCACCAACCCGATCATCGCCCACGATTTCTGCGGCGGGGACATCCGGGGCAAGGATGTGATCGTCGTGGACGACATGATCTCTTCCGGCGGCAGCATCCTGGACACCTCCCGGCAGCTCAAGGAAATGGGCGCGAAGCGCGTCTTCATCTTTTCCACCTTCGGGCTGTTCACCAGCGGGCTGGACAAGTTTGACCAGGCCTACGCGGCCGGCGGGTTTGACCGGATCTTCACCACCAACCTGATCTACCAGAAGCCGGAGCTGCTGGATAAAAAATGGTACTGCTCCGTGAACGAAGACCGGTATATCGCCGCGCTGATCGATACGCTCAACCGGGGCAGCACCCTGGACAACCTGACCAGGCCGGCAAATAAAATCAAAAAGACCCTCGAGCTGTACCAGGCCGGATCCTGAGAAAAGAGACATAGTCAACGGGGCTGCCGCGAAATGACGCTTTCCGCGGCAGCCCCGCTGCTTTCTGTAAATCTGCCCGCTTTCCGGTCAGTGCTTCGGCCCGGTTTTGATCGTCGCGGCGTAGGCGCTGTTGCACAGCCCCAGCACCGCCGATAGGACGAACAGGGTCTCGATCCCCAGCGCTTTCCAGATCCATCCGCCGAACAGAGCGATAAAAATGGTGATCAGGTGATTGACCGACACGCCGGTGGAGATGGTGGCGCGCACCTCGTCCGCGCTGTCCGAAATGTCCTGCACATAAACGTTGGACGCCATGGACGCCAGGGAGATGATCGAATCCAGGATATAGTTCACGCAGCACACGAGGAAGGCGATATGCATCGGGAAAATGTGGTGCGCGAAGCCGTAAAAGAAACAGACGATGACCAGGATCAGCGTATCCGCCACCATGACGGTCTTGTAGCCGATCCTGTCGATGATCTTCCCGACCAGCGGGGACAACAGAAACCCGCACACGGAGGACACGGCGAACAGCGCGCTGATGGTCATCGCGTCCGCCCCGTAGAACAGCACCAGCACATAGGGGCCGAAGGTGAAAAAGACCTGCTTGCGCGCGCCGTAAAAGACCTCCAGCATATAGTACTTGGTGAACTTTCTGCGGAAGTAAAAGCGGCGCTTATGCGCGTCCTGCGCGCTGTCCCCGGTGATCCGCAGGCTGGCAAGGAAGCCCAGACCGATGATGGCGGCGCTGGCGGCGAACACGGCCCGGTAGAGTTCCGGCGACGCCTTCACCAGGAAAAAGACCCCGATGATCACCAGATAGCCCGCCAGGGTGCCGATCTGCTGCGCGGCGTTCTGATGCCCCAGCGCTTCGCCGCCCTTTCCTGCCCGGGCATACTGCAGGGACAAAGTATTTCGCATGCCCAGCTGCAGATGCTCCCCCAGGGAAAACACGAAGATGCACAGGATGACCATCACCCGGCTGGCGGGTACCACGGACTGCGCCGCCATACCGGCCAGCATGAACAGCGCGCCCAGCTTGAAAATGCGCTCCGCCGACCAGGTGTACAGCGCCGCCAGGATGAAGACCAGCAGCAGCCCCGGCAGCTCCCGGAAGAATTCGGAAACGCCCTTGTCAAAGCCGGACATGCCGACTACTTCCGCCAGATAGTTGTCGATGACCCCTTTGTACAGGCCGTACGCCAGGCCGAAGGTAATAATGGACAAAAAGAAGGCCCTGTACCGGGAGTCGGGCCTGAACACCGTTTCCAGCCGTTTGATCATGCTTTTTATTTCCTCAGGGGTCCTGTCCGCCCTTTTTCATCCTGCCGCCGGCCCGCTTCCCTCTTTTTTCCCATGAAGGAAGGCAGGCCGGCGGGCCGTTTAAAACCTTTACGTGTCTTATTTTCCGTAGCTTTCCAGCAGCTCCACGATGCATTTGAGGTCCGGCGCTTCCAGATAGTTGTATTCGCCGCTGGCGTCCCCGTACAGCCCGTGCTGGATCAGCCTGAGACCGGCCGCCTCCGCGTTGGCCACCTGCGCCCTGGAATCCTTCACCTGGAAGGCCAGATGGTGCATGCCTTCCCCGTGCTCGTTGAGGAAATTCCGCCAGGTGGACGGTTCCTCGTTGGGCTGGATCAGCTCGATCTGCAGCCCCGGCCCCACGTCGAAGAAAGCCAGCAGCGAATCCGCCTTGGGGGCGGGCTTTCCCTCAAAGACGGTCTGGGTGACCTCGTAATCGCCGCAGCCCTGGGTCGGCGGAACGTCCACACCCAGAAACGCGGCCCACTTTTTCTTGGTCTCCTCGATGTCCTTCACGATAAAGCCCACTTGCGCCACCAGATGCGTTCCTACGATGCCTGCCATTTTCTTTCCCTCCATAAATCATAATGTGATGGAATCGCTGATCGGTGAACCGGCCGGTTTTATACAGGTTCGGATCCTGAAGCTGCCGGTATTACCAGGGATACGCTTCCCCCGTGTGGGTGATGAACACCGGGCCGTCCGGATCGTGCCGCCTGCTCTCAAACAGCAGCCGCAGCGTTTCCGCGTGCTCATACGGGTCCAGCGGCGCCTCGTGATTGTCCGGGTTGGTCCGCATCCAGCCGGGATGAAGACAGATGATGTTCAGGTTCGGGTCGTTCTTAAAGTAATTGTGCATCGTCATGGTCAGCATATTGAGCGCCGCCTTTTCGGTGCCGTAATCCAGATAGTAGGTGCGGTAGCACTTGCCGATACTGCCCGCCTCCGATGAGATGTTGACTACCAGAGCGCCGCTTTCGCTCTTCTTCAGCATCGGCAAAAAGGCCTTCAACACCCGGATGGGGCCCACCGCGCCCACGTTGACGGCGGGAGCGATCAGGTCCAGATCAAAGTCTGGCAGTTCCTTCATGGTATCGGCGGATGCCGTGGTGGCGTTGTTGATGATCAGGTCGATGCTTGGCGCGATGGCCGCCGCTTCCGCCTCCGCCGCGTTCACCGATTCGGTGGAAGCGATGTCCATGGTAAGGATGTGCAGCCGCCCGGGATATTCCGCCCGCAGCTTTTCCAGCGCTTCGGACGGGCGGCGGATGCTGGCGAACACGGTATCCCCGTGCTCCAGATAGCGTCGGACCAGGTTGAAGCCCAGGGCATAAGGCCGGCCGGTGCCGGTGATCAATACGGTTTGCGGCATGGATGATTCCTCCTGAAGCATTCTGATGTGCGGGATTCCGTCCAGCATAAATTCTTCAGAAATCTGCCGGAACCCCTGTTTTTCGTAAAACCCGCGTGCCTGCGTCTGCGCTTCCAGATAGACGGGGCCGTCCCCGAAGCATTGCCTGGCCGCCCGGATGCCCAGCCGCAGCACACGGCTGCCCAGCCCGCGGCCCCGCCTGGCCGAAACGACCCGGCCCACGGAAATGTATTCGCTTTCGGCCCCCCTGTCCATGACGCGCAGATAGGCCAGGATGCCCGTTTCGTCTTCCAGCCAGACGTGGACAGCCCTTTGGTCCAGATCGTCCAGCTCCCGGTACGGGCAGTTCTGCTCCACCACAAAAACGTCCACCCGCAGCTGCAGGATCCGGTACAGTTCGTCCGCCGTCAATTCGTCAAAGCGCTTTACGTGCTCCGTCATGCGTCCTCCCGGGGCGGTTCTTCCGTTTCCGCAAAGTATTCCCGCAGGAATTCCTCCATGAAGCGGTGCCTGCGCTCCGCCGTTTTTTTCGCCGCTTCTGTATTCATTTCGTCCTTCAGCAGCAACAGTTTCTCATAAAAATGCCGAATGGTCGCTTCCGGCGGCCTGCCGTGCTCCCCGCCGTAGGCAAAGGCGCGGGCAATGCCGACGGCGCCGACAGCATCCAGACGGTCCGCGTCCTGGACGATTTTCCCCTCCAGGGTGTCCGGGCGTTTCCCCCTGTTCTGGCTGAAGGACACGGCGTTGATCACCTGACAGATCCGCTCGATCCTTTCCTCCTTTACCCCCTGGGCGCGGAGAAAGGAACGGGCGTTTTCGTTCTGCTCCGTATGGAACAGCTTATGATCGTCCGCGTCATGCAGCAACGCGCCGAGAGCGACCAGCTCCCGGTCGCAGGCGGCCTCGCTTTCCTCGATGCGCATGGCGTTCCGGTACACCCGCAGGGTATGGGCGGCATCGTGCCCGCCGGCGTTGTCCCGGAACAGTTTCTCCGCATATTCCATTGCCGCGTCGATGACTGACATTCTTCCGCTCCTTGTATCCGTTCCGCCGGTTTACGGTATCCGGCTTTTTCCCATGGATCAATAAGCCTGAACCGTCAGTTCGGAAACCCCCACCAGCACCGCTTCGCCGCTGATGGCGATCCTGCCGTTTTCTTTCATTTCACAGGTGAGATATCCGCCGCGTCTGGACGCCTGGTACGCGCGGATGACCGGTTTTCCCAGTTTCCGCGCCCAGTAAGCCCCGATCTGGCAATGGGCCGAGCCGCATACCGGGTCCTCCGGCACCGCCACCTTCGGGCAGAAGCTGCGGGATACGCAGTCCGTCTCCCTGCCCCGCGCCGTCGCGTTCTGCAGGCGGCCGGGCAGCTTCATCAGCAGCGCCTGGTCCGGGCACATGGCACGTACCGCCTCTTCCCGCTCAAACACGCAGATCAGGTCCAGCCCCAGAACGGCCCGGACCGGACGCGTCCCGAAGGCGCGCTCCATGTCCTCCGTCACCGGGATCTCCCGGAGTTCATAGGTCGGGAAGTCCATCGTGTACAGGCTGTCCCGGCGGATCACCGTCAGGACGCCGCTACGGGTGTGAAACCGGACGGAGCCAGCGCCCGGCTCCACAGCATTCAGGATGACGAAAGCGGACGCCAGCGTCGCGTGGCCGCACAGGTCCACCTCCGTCCCGGGCGTAAACCACCGGAGGCGGTAGCCCTGTGGCTCCCGGACGATAAAGGCCGTTTCGGACAGATTGTTTTCCATGGCCAGCTTCATCATGAAGTCTTCCGACGGCCACCCGTTCATCACGCAGACCGCGGCCGGGTTTCCCGAAAAAGGGGTGCCGGTAAAGGCGTCCACCAAATACTGTTTCATCGTTTCCTCATCCCTCCCCCGGGTCCCGGGTGCTTCTCCGGCGCAGCGGTCCGCGTACGGAAAGCGCGGCCCGCAAAAAACCGGCCTCAGAAGAAGCGGACGACTTCCTCCATCGCTTTCCGGGGCCGCAGGGAGGGCGCTTCGCCGCTCTTTCCCACCGCGATCACGGACATGATCTCCTCGCTGCGCGGGATGCCGAGCTTTTCCCGGATGACATCCGCGTCCCGGATCCCCATGATCAGGGTATCATAGCCGGCGTTCTTCGCCGCCAGAATCAGATACGCGTCGTGCAGGCCCAGGTCGTAGGCGCCCCAGCCGTTGCCGATCTCGTTCACCGGCGCCCCGTCACCGAAGCCCACCACGTCCTTTACATAGGTCGTCACGATCAGCGCGGCGTGGGCGGAGCTGTTCCGGTTGAAAGACGGCAGCGCGGCAGCGCGGAGATCTTCCAGGATTTCCGGCGTTTCCACCGCGTAGCAGCGGGCGGTCTGCTGGTTTTTCCAGGAGGGCGCGCGCTGCGCTTCCCGCAGGATGCCCGCCAGTGCCTCGTGATCAATCCCCTCTGTGTACTTACGGACGCTGCGGCGTTCGTCAATCAACGTTTTGAATTCCATCGGATTTCCTCCTTCTTTCATGAGCAGCCGGTCATACGATCCCGCGCGCGTCAGCGATATTCCGCATTCCCGCCTGACCGCTGCGGCCACCGGCGATATCCTCCCCCGTTCCGGAAACGTTGGCAGGAAACAGGCAGGTTTACCGTTTCCCCATTCTAATTCTTAAAGTTACCTCTAAGTCAATAGTCTTTGGGATGAAATTTCCATCCGCCAGGCACGGCATCAGCATCCATTGCTTATAATCAGCAGGAATGCCGCAAGGAAAGAATCCAAAAACGAATCGCCCCCGGAAACTTACATTCCCGGGGGACTTTGGCGGAGAAGCGGGGATTTGAACCCCGGCTGCCATTTCTGACACTACTCCCTTAGCAGGGGAGCCCCTTCGGCCTCTTGGGTACTTCTCCATGGGCCGTGACTTAAATGAAATTGGCGGAGAGAGAGGGATTCGAACCCCCGGTGCCTTTCGACATCACCAGTTTTCAAGACTGGCGCATTCAACCGCTCTGCCATCTCTCCGTACTGAAGCGGCGGCCTTAAGCGCCTGTATATAATACCATTGTTTTCCGGTTTTGTCAAACGTTTTTTCTTCGGATCCGGAAAACGGAAGGAATGACCGGATCGGAACAAACCGGCTCCTGAACCGGGCAGAAAACAATGGGAAGCGCCGCTGATTCCGCACCGGAGGATCGCCTCTTTCCAGGTTTCTGGTATACGCGGTTCTTTCCGCAGTCTGTTTGGCCCGTGATCTGCCGATTCAATGCACCCGCTGCGGTAACGCCGTACGTTCACTGCCGCGTCTTCAAATACCTGCTCCTACCTGCTCCGGCCTGCATCGGACATTCCGCACATCCGGATAAGGTACAATAGATTGCGCAAATTTCCAAAAAGGGAAGACATAGTCAGCGGA
>CAMJXZ010000095.1 GCA_946409855.1 uncultured Clostridia bacterium
GGGCGACAGGCAAATCCGTTCGGGGGGTTCCGTAGGGGGGTCGCAAGACCCCCCTGCGGTACCTGTTCAGTCTTTGACTGAACAGGTACGATTCCCCTTCAAAGCCCTTGCTCTGATAAAACCGGTGCGCCTCCGTCCGGGCCGTGCCGCTCTGCAGGATCACCTTGTAGCACCGGCGCTCCCGGGCGAACGCGACCGCCATGTCGATGACCCGGGAAGCCAGGCCGCGCCTTCGGTGCGCCTGATCCGTAACGACATTCTCAATGAAGCAGATCCCCCGCCCGCCCCGGGTCAGGTTCGGGATGTAAACGGCATAGCAGGCCGACACCACCCTGCCGTCCTCAACCGCGCCAAAGTACCGAATGCCGGCGTTTGACTCGATCTCCTGCCAGACTTTTTCATACTGCTCGATCGGGCACACGCAGTCCTCCTCGTCCAGCTGCCTGTACAGCGCAAGCAGGGAACGCAGGTCCGCCGCCGTCAGTTTCCTGAACTCCATCTCCGCGGTCTCCTCCCTCCATCCGGGTCTCCGGCCGTTCCGGCAAACCGGAAGCCGCCGGGATCATTCCGCCGGTCGGAACGCCGTTTCCCGCGCGGTTCATCACGGGCGGTTCAGATAGTAATACGCCACGGAATACAGATCGTCATTCGTGTAAAACTCGACGTAATCGGAGGTTTTTCCGCCGCCCTCGGCGATGAACCTGCGCAGATCCTCCATCGACTGATCGCAGACGATCCCTTTCTGCCGTTCCGGTTCCGTGCCGTACCATTCCACAAACTGCGTGACAGGCGCGCCCTGGCAGGACCGGTACGTCACGCCGCAGCACTTCCGGAAATAAAGCGGATCGCGGCGGTGATAACAATAAACGGCGTGCTCTCCCCCGCCCTCCGTAAAATACTCGGAAAACAGCAGCCCGCTGTCCTGATGATGATATACGTGATCATAATCCCACGAGGAACCGCAGTAATCATCCAGCGTAGCGGTCAGCAGGTTGGGCCGGTCGGAATCGACGGTGAAATCAAAACGCCCGTGCTGCCATTCCAGCCCGTTTTCCGCCTTGACCCGGAACCCCAGATGCATGCCCAGATACCGGCCCTGCCCCTCCACCAGAGGAAGCACCATATAGATCCGGCCGGGCTCGTCGGTGATCATCTCGTTGTAATAAGCGTGCAGATAGCCGATCTCCTCGGGCAGTTCCGCGTCCATGGTGCAGCGCACCTCGTGAAACATGGCAACGGCCTGGTCGAAGCGGTTGATCACATCGATGCGGGCTTCCTTTCTGAACGGCATGGGCAGATACGTCTGCAGGCTGCGCCCCGCCGGATCAGAAAAGTAGCAGTTTTCAAAGGGAAGATCCCTGCCCATGATATGGCAGAAGAAATCGCCAATCGGCGCGCTGACCGCGGGCTGGTCCGCCCCGTCCCAGAAGCATTCGATCCAGACCCGGTTATTGCGCTCCCGCGACCGCGGATAGAGCGTTTTGCCGACATGGTTCATGCTCATCCACAGCTTGCGGATGACGCCGCAGCCCTGAATGTCCGCGATCGTGACGCGTTCACCGGGACGGATCACAAAGGGCTTGCCGTCATGGGTGGTTCTCGGGTTATCCCAGAGCGTCCGCTCTTTCTGACCGGGCATACAGTACTCCTCCGCCTCTTCGGCGCCGGCAGCGCCCGGTGCGATTCCGGCGAACCCCAGCGCCGCGGCGGAAGCGGCGGCGCTTTTCAGAAAGGTTCTGCGGGAAATCTTTTTCATCATGTATTCTCCCCCTTGTACCGTCTCTGTTTTCATCTGTCCCTCCGATTCCCGGTCCCGGCACTACAGACAGCCCCGGCGCTTTGCTTCTTCGATCAGCTTCGGCTGGATCAGCGGGTAGGTCCACGCCTCCGGGAGACGGTCCGTAATCCGGATCCGCTCGATCTCGTGATGCAGTTCCTCCTCAAACGACGCGATCTCCGCGCAGAACAGCATGCCGTATGTTTCTTCCGCGTCCCCGTTCCGGCTGTCCGGCACGGCGACGGAATACACGCAAACGGGCCTGATGGTATACTCCTTCGCGCCCGTTTCTTCACGGAGCTCCCGCCGCGCGGCATCCCCGATGGACTCGCCGGCTTCCCTGTGCCCGCCGGGAACCTCCCACGTATCTCTTTCCCGATGTTTGCAGAACACCCATCTGCCCCCTGCCCGCGCGACGACGACGGCATATTTGAGCAGACTGTCGTCCGCCTCCCCGTAAAACTTTACCTCAGGCATCGGTCCTGTCTCCCGGCCGTCCCGGTTCAGCGGTATCCCGTCGTATCAGAATGCCCTTCATATACGGCGTTTCATTATGCGTCCGGTATACTTCCGCTTTCTCTTCCTCCGTGCATCCGATCAGTATTTTGATTTCCGAATCCCTCTTCATCAAATCGACAACGCACAGGACGGCGTCAATCTTTTTTCCGCCGCTTCCAACCCAAACGTCGATTCCCCCGCCGTCCATGGAGGCGGTATTTTTCAGGTATCCATAGTCCACCCGGTATATGAAATCCGGAAACCTCGGATGGGCCGATCCTTTCGGCCGGTCGATCACGATTTCGGAAGTGCTCGCCAATTCATCCAGCGCGTTCCAGAAATCTTCATGGCAATGATTCACCTGGTCCCCTCCGTATCTTCCGCTTTTCCGTCCGCGCATTCACCGCTTTGCGTCCCGTCCCCTCCGGGCTTCGCCGGGCAGCGGCTTGTATCGTAACAGGCGGGGAACACCATGCCGTTCAGCACCCAGACATCGGAAAGGTCCGGCTGCCCGTCCTTCCCCGCGCGGCACACCAGATAATCCCCCTCGCCATGAGGCGCGTTGGGCAGGTTCGTGTGCAGAACATCTCCCCACGCGGTTTCGACGGTGACGGAAACCGTCAGCGGGACGTACATCGCGTAATACGCGTCCGGCTCCGGCGTTGTGATGAGATCGACCCACGAATCCTTTTTTGAAAAATCCGTTTCGCAGAGCGCGCCGCCGTCCGGTTTTCTATAGGTGGAAATCACCCCAGGCAGTTTCGCCGCCCACATTTCGCCGAAGCATCCTTTTAAAATGACCGTAGTGCCGTCGTCCGTGACCGTATAGTCCGTCACTTCCAGCTCGTTACGGAACCGGGTTTCCCGGGAAACCATCATGGCCTGCACGCCGTATTCCTTTTTCCCGGTCAGAAACCATGTCTCTTCCCCCCGCGCCAGGTAATCCGCCAGCGTCATGGAAACCTGCGCCGCGGAAGCGTCGGCGTCCGCCGTTCCGGCACACGCCGGAAGCGGCGCCATCGCCGGCAGACACAGCAGCATCAGCACGGCCGTCATCAGGAAAGCCGTTCTCTTTTCATGCATACGCGGCGCCTCCTCCCACTATGATCAGATAAGCAGCTAAAAGATTGTGCGCAGATTTGACGTTCCACCAAGGAAACCGCCTCACCGAACAGCGGACCGGCAGCTCCCAAAAGCCTTCCCCTCTTGGGGGCCGCAGCGCCCGGAAAAGCACAGTGTGCTGTTTTCAGCGGGGACGGACCGGCAGGCCCCGTAAGCCTTCCCCTCTGGGGAAGGTGGACTGCAAAGCAGGCCGGATGAGGTTCTCCCCGGGGCCTGTAAGGTCCCGGGACATTTTCACCGATCAGCAAGCCGGCAGCTGGCAGCTCCCAAAGGCCTTCCCCTCTGGGGATCCGCAGCGCCCGGAAAAACACGGTGTGCTGTTTTCAGCGGGGACGGACCGGCAGGCCTCGGCGGTGGACTGCAAAGCGGGCCGGCGGCCTTTCTGCCTTTTCTTTCAGGCCATGCGCTGCACGGCCCACCTTCCGTCTTCCCTTGAGCGCCGTAAAAATACGCGTGGCGAAAAAAGAAATCCGTCTATCCTCTCTTTTTCTCGATCATGTAGGATTGCAGCCCCTTTTTGCAGCCGTTCTTTTCATAGAAGCGCTCCGCGTCCGGCTGCGACCCAAAGTACAGCATCGTGGGTGTATTTTCTTTTGCCAGCTGAAGGAGCCTGCTGCCGATGCCCTTATGTTGATACGCCGGAAGAACCAGCAGTTCCGTAATCGTCCCAAAGTAATAGCCGTCGGACAGGATCCGCAGGCACCCGACCAGCTTTCCCTGATCATACGCCGTGATGTTCAGCGTTTTCGACAGCGCATCCCGCGTCCGTTCCGGATCGTAGCTGCCGGGCCAGATCTGCTGAACAAACGAAAGGAACCCGGACACATTCAGTCCCGCGTCATTGACCCTGTACTCCATTTTGCACCTCAATTTATCCTGATTTATCAGAATAAAATTCCTGATCAGTATTCTGCGTTTTCCCCCGGATTTCCTGCAGCCGAAACGATATTCTTTTTGCCCGGAGCGGCGGATTGTCTGCCCTTTCTCCTTTCCGCTTGCGGTTTTTCCCGCGCCATGGTATCATCATAACAGCAAATCCGGCGCAGCCCGCCCATTCCGCAGGAGGTCCCCCCATGAAACTGAAATCCATCGCCCTGTCCGTGCCGCTGATCCTGGCCCTGGCGCTTTCCGTCCTGCCCGCCGCGGCGGAAACCAGCGGGGATTTTGAGTACGCCCTGAACAAGGACGGCACGGCCGCCATCCTCCGGTACACCGGAAAGGCCGAGGAACTGACCGTTCCCGCCGCCCTGGACGGGCACAAGGTGAAGGTCATTGCCGACG
Organism: uncultured Clostridia bacterium; assembly: GCA_946409855.1. GTDB lineage: Bacteria > Bacillota > Clostridia > Christensenellales > Aristaeellaceae > UBA4246. The sequence goes on from CAMJXZ010000095.1 coordinate 4,679, forward strand.
GCGCGTTCAGCGGCTGCGGCACCCTGACCGGCGTGACGATCCCGAACAGCGTCCAGACCGTCGGGGCCAACCCGTTCCGGTCCTGCGAACATCTCCGCTCGGTCCAGGTATCATCGGGGCACCCGACCCTGGCCGTGCTGAACGGCGTCCTCTTCAGCAAGCCGGACAGGCGGCTGGTCTTTTATCCCATGACGAAAAGCCCCGGGGAATACGAAATCCCCCAGGGCATGCGCGTCATCGGGCAGGACGCTTTCTACGGCTGCGCCGGCCTGACCGGCGTGACCATTCCGGACAGCGTGACGGACATCGGGCCTTCCGCGTTTTCTTACTGCGAAAGCCTGACCGGCGTCACCATCCCGGACAGCGTGACGGACATCGGGGCGGCCGCGTTCGCCTACTGCCGCGCCCTGACGGAGATAACGCTCCCCCGCGGCCTGACGGTCCTGGAGGCCTACCTGTTTTCCCACTGCATCCGCCTGACCCGTGTGACCGTCCCGGACGGCGTGACGGACATCGAGCCCAACGCGTTCTTTCACTGCGTCCGCCTGACCCATGTGACCATCCCGGGCAGCGTCACCGCCATCGGGTACCAGGCCTTCGCCGAATGCGGCGATCTGACCGCCCTGACCATCCCGGCCGGCGTGACGGACATCGACGACTACGCCTTCGCGGATTGCAAACACCTGACCCTCACCGTCTCCCGGGGCAGCGACGCCGCCCGGTACTGCGAGGAAAACGGCATCCCTTACGCGTATTCCGACGCCAAGGACTGAATGATCCCCGGGCAGAGTAAGCCCTGTATAATTCCCGCCCCGGCTGCCATCCGCCGCGCCTTTTGTCCAAAAAAGAGACGCGAAGGACCGGCAGCCGGGGCTTTTGACACGCCGGGATGATGCCATCATCTCCCGTACACACAGCCCGCGGCGCGAATCTCCTTCGCGGTTCCTTTCGCGGACGCTCCGGACGGCAGCCTCCGCGGTGACGCTCAGGCGTGCGCAGGGGGAATCTCCCCCTGCACCCCCTGTTTCTTTCCATACTTCGTCTCTCTGCTTCCGGGTTTCCCTTTCCCGACTTTTTGATTTCAGATGACAGCGAAGTTGGTTCCGCTATCCGGCGACGTTCAGGATTCATGATCAGAAGATTCCAGAGTCCAGATTGATCCACAAAGCGGGGCGGACAACGGCATAATCGAGGTTGACATATCTGTTGTAGAGGGAGCCGTCGGTGTACACGAACGCGGCGCTGTACTGATAGTAGCCGGGGGAACGCAGCCACCACCACCCAGCGGCCTTCCCATCCGCCGTCTTATAACTGCCATTTGTCCATGCGCCTGCCTGTTGCGCGTAGGCCGTAGGTGAGGTTCTGGATTTCTTGTTGCTGATGTCTTCCCTTGTTACACCAAGGTATTTGTTTGCCTCCCCATAGCTCAGCAGGAAGATCTTGTCCTTCGTGTTGTTCCCACCGCTGGCACTCCATCCGCTGTATCCCTGACTGCTGCTGTTGTCTACTGCCGTCGTCAGGATCGCCTTCTGTTCCGTACTGCTGAACGCTTTGTTCAGGAATTCCCCGTTCAGCCATGTCCTCAGCGTACATTTCTCCCACGTAATATCGGTATATTCCGTGTTGTATGGCTTCAGATCCAATCCGTACCGGCTCAGCAGCAGTGCTTTGGTCCCCTGCACTTCCAGTACCAGCCATTCGATCGGCGTTTGGTCGTTCCCTTCCGCAGTCTGTGGGTACCACCCGAAGGTCACATAATCCCCTGCCTTGGTTTTCTTGCTGCTCGTACCCTCAGCAGAAGACAGCGGTTTGTCCGTCGGCGTCGGCACCGGCGTTTGCTCAGGCGTGGCCGTTGCCGCGCTCATCACTGTCACCTGCACCGGGTTGATCCGCGCGTTCGTATATTCTTTCCCGTCCGCGTCGTAGGCTTCGATCACCCTGGCCTCAATGGTGTACTGGCCGGCCGGGGCGAATTTATTGACCCGGAAGGAAAGCGTGACCGGCTGACGGTTCAGGATATTGATCCCGTCCATGCCGATCACTTCTTTGGAAGGCAGCAAGGTGAAGATATCCGTATCGAAGGAAAGCCGCCCCATCACCCCGTCCGGCTGGTCCCCGTCCTCCGACAGGGTGAAAATAACCCCAATCGTTTCCCCCGGCTGGCAGATCACGCCCGCCGCCCGGACAGGGGCAGGCATGAGCGACAGCGTCAGCATCAGGGTCAGGCATAAACAGATCACGCGTTTCATAGGGGGCCTCCTGACAGATTGGATGGGACTTTGGAATCGTTTTTGAATGGAGTGCCGATTTATGACAAACTAGCGCTATATGTGATTCAGTATCCAAAGATGCCAGCGTCCAGATTCACCCACAAAGCGGGGCGGACAACGGCATCATCGTCGTCGACACTGGGGCTGTTGAGGGAGCCGTCATAGCTGACGCTCCCAGCGAAGTCATGACGGAAGCCAGGGGAACGCAGCCACCACCACCCGGCTGAGTTACCTTCTGCGGTCTGATAATTGCTGCTTGTCCATGCACCTGCCTGCAGCGCATAGGCCGTAGGCGAGGTTCTGGCTTTCTTGTTGTTGCCGTCTCCCGGTGTTACGCCGAAATATTTGTTTGCCTCCTTATAGCTCAGCAGGAAGATCTTGTCTTCCGTATTGTTTCCGCCGCTCGTGTCCCAGTATCCCTGGCTCTTGCTGTTGTCCACCATAGTCGTCATGATAGCCGCCTGTTCCTGCGCCGTAAAAGCTTTGTTCAGGAGTGTTCCGTTCAGCCATGCCCGCAGTGTACATTTTTCCCAGGTGATACCGGTGTATTCCGTGTTATATGGCTTCCCATCCAGACCATACCGGCTCAGTAATAGTGCCTTGTTTCCCTGCACTTCCAGCACCAGCCATTCGATTGGCGTTTCGTCATTCCCTTCCGCCGTCTGCGAGAACCGCCCGAAGGTCACATATTCACCCGGTTGGATCGCCTTCCTTGCCGCGATCGCCTGTTCACAAGCCTTTGCCTTGCTCGCCGCGTCCCGGTACCCGTTCAGCTTCTGGTACTGCGCTTTCGCTCCCACATAGTCTCCGGAAGCGTACAGCGCTTCCGCTAATCTGTATTCAGTCTCTTTCTTCTCCGCCGTCAGCGCTTCCACCTGGTTCTGCAGGGAAGCGTTCTGGTTCTGCAGGGAAGCGTTCTGGTTCTGCAGTTCCGTCCGCGCCGTTTCGGCTTCCGTCAGCGCTGCCTCGATTTCCGTCAGCCGCTGCTCCAGCTCGGCCTTCTCGGCCATCGCTTCCTCTTTGGCGGACGCGCTTTCCACCACGACCCGCACCGGTTCGATCCGCACGTTTTCATGCCTGGTCCCGTCCGCGTCCACCGCTTCCACCATAGTCGCCTCGATGGTGTACTCCCCGGCCGGCGCGTACTGATTCACCCGGAACGCGATCACGGCCGGACGCAGGTTCAGGATGTTGAAGCCGTCCAGCCCGATCAGGTCCGCGGACGGCAGCACGTTGAATATATCCAGCGGATAGGAGAACCGCCCCATCACCCCGTCCGCCCGCTCGCTGTCCTCCGCCAACGCAAACACGGCATATATCGTATCCCCCGGCTGGCAGGTAACGCCCGCCGCCCGGACAGGGGCAGGCATGAGCGGCAGCGTCAGCATCAGGGTCAGGCATAAACAGATCACGCGTTTCATAGGAGGCCTCCTGACAGATTGGATGGGACTTTGGAATCGTTTTTGAATGGGGTGCCGATTTTATGACAGACTTGCGCTATGCGTGATTCAGGATCAGTGGCTGATCGCGTCCAGATTCACCCACAAAGCGGGGCGGACACAACCGCGGTCATCGTTGACACCGCCATAGCTGAGGGAGCCGTCACTGCTGATATCCGCGGCATTGCGCCGAGTGCGGCCGAGGGAACGCAGCCACCACCACCCCGCTGAACCGCCTTCTGCAGTCTGATAATTTCTGTTTACAATGACACCATTCTTGATTGCATAAGCTGTTGGCCTGACACGTGATGAGACATTTGTAAAGTTATATTTGCCCGTACTGTCTTGGTAGTAGCTATAGTGTTCGACAGCAAAGTACTGATGCGCCTCCGCATAACTGAGCAGGAAGATCTTGTCCTGCGTGTTGTTCCCGCCGCTGGTGATGTATTCGCTGTACCCCTGGCTCCTGCTGTTATCTACATTCGTCGTCAGAATCGCTTTCTGTTCCGTACTGCTGAACGCTTTCTTCAGGAATTCTCCGTTAAGCCACCCCCGCAGCGTACTCTTCTCCCAGGTAATATCAACGCCTTTCTCGTTATACGGTTTCGCGTCCAATCCATACCGGCTCAGCAGCAGTGCTTTGTTCCCCTGCACTTCCAGTACAAGCCACTCAATCGGCGTCTGGTCGTTCCCTTCCGCCGTCTGCGGGTACCGCCCGAAAGCCACATATGTTCCCGGCTGGATCGCCTTCCTTGCCGCAATTGCCTCTTCACAAGACTTTGCCTTGCTCTCCGCGTCCCGGTACCCGTTCAGATTCTGGTACTGCGCTTTCGCTTCCTCATAATCTCCGGAAGCGTACAGTGCTTCCGCTAGTCTGTATTCAGTCTCTTTCTTCTCCGCCGTCAGGGCTTCCAACTGCTTCTGCAGGGAATCATTCTGGTTCTGCAGGGAAGCGTTCTGGTTCTGCAGGGAAGCATTCTGGTCCTGCAGTTCCGTCCGCTCCGCTTCAGCCTCCGTCCGCGCCGTTTCGGCTTCCGTCAGCGCTGCCTCGATTTCCGTCAGCAGCTGCTCCAGCCTGGCCTTCTCGGCAGCCGCTTCCTCTTTGGCGGACGCGCTTTCCACCACGACCCGCACCGGTTCGATCCGCACGTTTTCGTGCCTGGTGCCGTCCGCGTCCATCGCTTCCGCCACGTTTGCCTCAATGGTGTACTCTCCGGGAGGAGTGAATCTGTTCACCTGGAACGCGATCACAGCCGGACGCCGGTTCAGGATGTTGATGCCGTCCAGCCCGATCAGGTCCGCGGACGGCAGCACGCTGAATATATCCAACGGGTAGGAAAGCCGCCCCATCACCCCGTCCGCCCGCTCGCTGTCCTCTGTCAAAGTAAATACCGCGTAGATAGTATCCCCGGGACGGCAATAGACGCAGCCCACCGCTCCCCGCGCCCCCGCGGGAACCAGGGAAACCAATAACACCACGGCCATGAACAGGCTGAGATACGTGCGCTTCATCTTTTTTCCTCCTGACGCGTCTGACGGAATGTTCGCCGTTCCTGCTGCTGATGATGCTGTTCCGGATGAACGGACTCTGCCCGCAGATCCCGTCCCATTCAATCTGCCGTCATTGTAGCATGATACAGCCGGAAAAGCAATGACAATTGCGCCCGTACCCGCCCGTCCGCCGCTTCCCGTCCGGCCGCGGCACCTCTCTGCCCAACGCCGCCCCCTTGGGTGTCATCCTGAGCCCTGAAAAGCGTTTGCCGCCGCAAGGCAAACGCCAGGGTGAAGGATCTGTTCTGCTGTTCA